>JANOJK010000856.1:0-5599 GCA_031408165.1 Acidobacteriota bacterium
GCTGTACGCGCTTCGTCGAACGACAGCCTCGACATCCTCATGGTGACGCCCGAGGCGCGGCCGTTCGCGAAGACCGGCGGCCTGGCGGACGTGTGCGGCGCGCTGCCGCTGGCGCTCGCGCGTCTCGGGCACCGCGTCACGATCGTGCTGCCGAAATACCGCGATACCCAGACCGACGGCGCGGCGGGGTGGCACGCGGACGTGCCGTTCGGGCTGCATCGTTACCCGGTACGGTTCATCGAACAGCGGCTGGCGGACGGCGTGACGGCGGTCCTCATCGATGCGCCGGCGCTCTACGACCGCGACGGACTCTACGGCGATGCGGCCGGCGAGTTCGGGGACAACGCGTTCCGGTTCGCCGTGCTGTGCCGCGGCGCGCTCGAATACGCGCGCCTGAAAGGGACGCCGCCGTCTGTGGTTCACGCGCACGACTGGCAGGGGGCCCTCGCGCCGGTGTACGCGCGCACGGTGCTGCGCGACGACCCGGTGATCGGCGGTGTGCCGACCGTGCTGACGATTCACAACCTCGCATTCCAGGGGCAGTTCGATCCGGCGGAGCTGGCGTGGATCGGTCTCGGCCGGGAGCTGTTCACACAGGATCTGCTGGAGTTCTGGGGGCGCGCGAGCACGCTCAAAGGGGGCGTGGTCTTCAGCGACACCATCGCCACCGTGAGCCCGACCTACGCGCGCGAGATTCTGACGCCGGAGTACGGCTTCGGGTTCAACGGCATTCTCGCCAGCCGCGCCCAGGACCTGGTCGGGATCCTCAATGGCATCGACACCCAGGCGTGGAATCCCGCCACCGACCCGTACCTCCCCGTGCACTTCGACGCGACCTCCCTCCACCTCAAGGCCGATGCCAAGAAGACGCTGCTCGAATATGTCGACCTGCCGCGCGACACGGCGGCGATGCGGCGCCCGCTCGTCGGCATGGTGACGCGCCTGACCCACCAGAAAGGCTGCGACATCCTCGCCGCGGCGGCCGACCGGCTGATGGCGTTCGACGCCACCTGGGTGATGCTCGGGAACGGCGACGCCTGGTCCGAAGACCACTGGAGGCGTCTGGCGGCGGCGCATCCCACACGGGTGGCGACCCGCATCGGGTTCGACGAGCAGCTCGCGCACCTCATCGAGGCGGGCGCGGACATGTTCCTCATGCCGTCCTGGTACGAACCCTGCGGTCTGAACCAGATGTACAGCCAGCGCTACGGGACCCTTCCCATCGTGCGTGCCACCGGCGGGCTCAACGACACCGTCGCGGATGGGGATGAAGCGCCCGACGGGGGCACCGGGTTCAAGTTCCAGGACTACAATGCGGACGCCGTCACCTGGGCGGTGGGCCGGGCACTCCGGGCCTTCGCGGACACGAAAGTGTGGGCAGTGATGCAGCGAAACGCCATGAAGCAGGACTTCTCCTGGGACGTTTCAGCCCGGGAGTATGTCAAAGTGTACAGAGGAGCGTAGAACCCATGGCATCCGAGAAGGTTCAGACAATCACCGACGGCAATTTCGACGAGACCATCGGCGCGGGCAAGCCGGTGCTCGTCGATTTCTGGGCGGAATGGTGCGGCCCGTGCCGGCGGCTTGCGCCCACGGTGGAGGAACTCGCCGGCGATTACGACGGCAAGGTCATCGTCGGCAAGCTCAACGTGGACGAGAACCCGAACACCGCCTTCAAGTTCAGCATCCGCGGGATTCCGACCCTCCTGCTGTTCAAGGAGGGCAAGGTCGTCGATCAGGTCGTTGGGCTCGCCGACAAGGACGCGCTGAAGAAGGTCATCGACAAGCACGTCGCATGAACTCACCGGTCACGAGCGCCCGGCTTCCAGCACGATGGAGGTGACCGCACCACGGGCGACCCGGCAACTGGGAACTGCCAACTTGATTCGTAACGTCGTCATCATCGGGTCCGGCCCGGCGGGTTTGACCGCGGCGCTCTACACCGCGCGCGCCAACCTGAAGCCGCTCCTCATCGAAGGGCTCGAGGCGGGCGGGCAGCTCATGCTGACCACCCTCGTCGAGAACTGGCCGGGGTTCCGGGACGGCATCATGGGACCCGAACTGATGGCCGACATGCGCGCCCAGGCGGAACGGTTCGGCGCCGAGATCGTCCGCGGGAACGTGACGGCCGTCGACACCCTGTCCTACCCGTTCCGTGTCCAGACGGCCGACGGCGAGCACCGCTGCCGCGCGCTCATCATCGCGACCGGCGCCACCGCCCGCCTCCTCGGCCTGCCGTCGGAGCGCGCGCTCATCGGTCACGGCGTCTCGACCTGCGCCACCTGCGACGGCTACTTCTTCCGCGGGAAACCGATCGCGGTCGTCGGGGGCGGCGACTCGGCGATGGAGGAGGCCATCTTCCTCACCAGATTCGCGTCGCACGTGACCGTGGTCCATCGCCGCGACACGCTCCGCGCGTCGAAGATCATGCAGGACAAGGCGTTCGCCAACCCGAAGATCTCCTTCGAGTGGAGCACCGAGGTCGAGGAGATCAAGGACACCGGGAAGGGCGAAGTCACCGCAATGGCGCTGCGTAACAGCGTGACGGGCGAGCGGAAGGACATTCCCGTCGACGGCGTGTTCGTGGCCATCGGCCACACCCCGAACACCTCGCTCTTCGCGGGCCAGATCGACACCGATCCGAACGGTTACATCGTCACGCACTCGGGTTCCCGCACCAGCGCGCCGGGCGTGTTCGCGTGCGGCGACGTGCAGGATCACCACTATCGGCAGGCCATTACGGCCGCGGGGTCGGGATGCATGGCGGCGATCGACGCCGAGAAGTACCTCGAGGGACTGCCCCAGCATCTCGGCGAAGCGCACGGCGCGGAATCGGGTCATCGGGTGATTGGGTAATTTGCCGGATTACTCAATGCCCAGTTTCCTCCTCAATTCCCCAAACTACCCGATTCCCTGCAGGTTGCTGAAAAAGTGCCAACCTGAAGGCAAAAGGTAGAAGGCAAAATGCAGAACATTGTAGATTTGCGGCGCGATTTCAGTGTCCTGCCTTCTGCCTTCTGCCTTCTGCCTTCTGCCTTGGCAGCTTCGCGTTTTTCATCAGCCTGCTAGTCGATCCACCCGCCCCCGAGCACCAGGTCACCGTCGTAGAAGACGACAGCCTGGCCGGGCGTAATGGCGCTCTGCGGCTCGTCGAACGTCACGCCCGCGCGGCCGCCGCCGAGCGGGGCGATCGTCGCCGGCGCCTCTTTGTGGCGGTAGCGGATCCGCGCGGACGCCCGGATTGGTGACGTCGGCGTGTCCCCCGACATCCAGTTGACCCGTGACGCGGTGAGCGAGCCGCGCTCCAGCGCCTCCCGCGGTCCCACCGTCACCGACGCATCGGCGGCATCGATGCTCACCACATAGAGCGGAATCCCCGTGGCGAGCCCCAGGCCCTTGCGCTGGCCGATCGTGAAGCGATGGATTCCCTCGTGCCGGCCGAGAACCTGCCCGTCGCGATCGCGGATCGCCCCGGCCGCCATCCCGGCGCGCTGCCCCACGAACGCCGGGTGCTCGCCCGAGGCGACAAAGCAGATCTCCTGGCTGTCCTTCTTCTCCGCGACGTTCAGGCCCAGCCGCCGCGCTTCCTCGCGCACGGCCGCCTTGTCGAGGGTGCCGACGGGGAAGCGGGCGCGGGAGAGCTGCGCCTGCGTGAGGGTGAACAGGAAGTACGACTGGTCCTTCTGCCGGTCGGCGCCACGCCTCAGTCGGTAGCGCCCCGCGGCCTCGTCGAAATCCACCTGCGCGAAGTGGCCGGTCGCGACGGCCTGCGCGTCGAACCCCTGCGCGCGCTCGACCAGGGACGCAAACTTCAGATCGCCGTTGCAGTGCACGCAGGGGATCGGCGTGCGGCCCGCGGCGTACTCGCGGACGAAATCCGAAATCACGTGTTCGTCGAACTTTCGCTCGAAATTGACGATGTAGTGCGGAATGCCGATCTGGCCGGCGACGCGCCGCGCGTCGTACAGATCGTCGATCGTGCAGCAGCTGCCGAACCGGGTCTCACCCTGGTGCTGGTCGTACAACTGCATCGACAGGCCGATCACGTCGTGGCCGTCGCGCTTCAGCAGCGCAGCCGCGACCGACGAGTCCACTCCGCCCGACATGGCTACAACAATTCGCATACTGATCTTCTCAACAGGAGGGCAAGGAGTTCAGGAGAACTCGGGGAAAAGAAAAAAGAAGAACTCCTGGTCTCCTGTCTCTCCTGGGAGAAACCGTTATCTCCGTAGTAAGGTCCGCAGCTTCCCGACCACCGTGGGAATCTTTGCGACGAGCGCGTCCACCTGCGCTTCGGTGTTGCCGGCGCCGAGGCTGAAGCGGATGGAGTTCTGGGTACGGTGCGACGGCAGGTTCATCGCGCGCAGCACGTGCGACGGTTCGAGCGTGCCCGACGAGCAGGCCGATCCGGTCGAGACCGCGAACCCCTCGAGGTCCAGGGCAATCAGGAGCGATTCCGCCTCGACTCCGTCGAAGCTGATGTTCGTGGTGTTCGGCACGCGGGAGGTCGGCGCGCCGTTGACCACCGTTCCGGGCACGGCCTCGAGAATGCCGGCCTCCAGGCGGTCGCGCAGCGTGCCGATCCTGGCGGCGTCGTCGACGAGCTTCGCCGTCGCCAGGCGCGCGGCGACCCCCATGCCGGCGATCCCGGGCACGTTCTCGGTCCCGCCGCGGCGGTTGCGTTCGTGCTTGCCCCCCGTCATCGTGGACACCAGGCGGACGCCGCGGCGAATCCAGAGCGCGCCGGCCCCCTTCGGCCCGTTGAACTTGTGCGCGGAGAGCGTCAGGAGATCGACGCCGAGCGCGCGCACGTCGACCGGAATCTTCCCGACTGACTGCACGGCATCGGTGTGCACGAGCGCGCCGTGCGCGTGCGCGATCGCCGCGAGATCCGCGATCGGCTGAATCGTGCCGATCTCGTTGTTCGCGTGCATCACCGACACGATCGCGGTGTCGCGCGAGATGACCGCCGCGAGCGAGGCGGGTGCGACGACGCCGGTGGCGTCGACTGGCAGCAGCGTCGACGTCCAGCCGCGCTTCACCAGTGCCTTGACGGTGTTGAGCACGGCCTCGTGCTCGATGCTGCTCGTGACGATCTGCCGCCTGCCGCCGGGCTCGAGCGCGTCCGCGGCGCCGCGCAGCGCGAGGTTGTCCGACTCGGTGCCGCCGCTCGTGAAGACGATCTCGGCCGGCTACGCGCCGATGAGGTGGCCGAGCGACGTCCGGGCCTCGTCGAGCAGGGCCTTGGCGCGCTGGCCGAAGTGATGCACGCTCGAGGCGTTGCCGAAATCCTCGCCGAGCGCGCGCGCCATGGCCTCGATGACCGCCGGGTCCGGAGGGGTGGTCGCGTTGTGGTCGAAGTAGGCGCGGGGCACAGGGGATCGGGTAATCGGGTAGTTGGGTAATGGCTGATCTGACTTGCGTCGGCTACCGCCGCCGCCTTCGAAGTTCGGGCAATCCCGATACCAGATTCTATCATCACCCGTAAGTCTCAGCAGTAAAAGGACTAGACACGCCCCGGAGGGCGGTCATATACTGGCCGGACCTGCTGCCCCACGACCCTGCGAGGTCAACTCAGGACAGGTGGAGAGTGTGCAAT
>JANOJK010000863.1:0-4522 GCA_031408165.1 Acidobacteriota bacterium
CATCGGCACGGCCATCCCTCCCGGGATCACGCTCGAGGACGGACTGACCGAGGACGAGGCGGTGGCGGTTGCGCTCTGGAACAACCCGGACTTCCGCCTGCAGTTGACCGACCTCGGTTTCGCGCGCGCGGATTTGCTCGAGGCCGGGCTCCTGCGCAATCCGGTCCTGTCGATCCTCTTTCCGCTGGGACCGAAACAGCTCGAAGCGACCCTCCGGTTTCCGATCGAAGTGCTGTGGGAACGGCCGCGACGGGTGGCGGCCGCGAACGTGGCGCTCGACCGCGTCGCCACCGGACTCGAGCAGTTCGGACTGAACCTCGTGGCGGACGTGAAGATCGGCTTCGTCGAGCTGGCCCTCGCACGGGACCGCGCGCAACTGGCGGGAACCTCGGCGGCGCAGCTCGAGGAGATCCGCAGAATCGCGGAGTCGCGGCTGCGCGCCGGCGACATCAGCGAGTTGGAAGCGCGCACTGCCGCGATCGACGCCGCGCGGGCGCGGCAGGACGCGACGCGCGCGGTGTTCGACGTGCAGAGTCGGGAGAACGCGCTGCGGGGGCGGCTCGGGCTGGCGCTCGAGACGAAGACGGTGGCGCTGGTGCCCGCGCCCGCCGCCGCCAGCGCCTGCGCGGACACGCCGTCGGCGGCGGCCGCGATGCTCAAGGACGCGCTCGCGTCCCGCCCGGACATCCGCGCGGCGGAGATCGCCGTCGAGGCCGCGGCGGCGCGCATGGGATGGGAGCGGTCGCGCATCATCGCGATCACCGCCGTGCTCGACGCCAACGGCGCCGGCGACGAAGGGTTCGAGGCGGGGCCCGGAGTTGATATCGGCTTGCCGATCTTCGACCGCAACCAGGCGGGACGCGCGCGGGCGGCGACCGAGATGCAGCGCGCCGGCCGCGCCTACCTCAGCGCGCGCCAGCGCGTCGCGACCGAGCTCACCGACGCGTTCATCCAGCTCTCCCAGGCGCGGTCCACGCAGGCGTCGTGGCAGCAGACGGTCCTGTCGCCGCTCGAAGAGCAGGTGCTGACCGCGGAGAAGGCATTCGCGGCGGGCGACATCCCGTACCTGTTCGTCCTCGAGATGACCCGCCGCCTGACCGACGCCCGGCTTCGCGCGCGCGAGGTGCAAGCCGACATCGCGCGGGCGTCGGCGGGAGTGGAGCGCGCGATTGGAAGAACCTGCGATGGAAGAGGACTGCAGATTGGCAAGTGACCCGGTGAAGAGGGCTTTGGTGGCGGCCGCGATCGCGTGGCTGGCCGCATGCGACAGCAAACCGCCGGCCGCGCCGCCCAAGCAGGCCACCGTCACCGCGCCAATCAAGGAATCGGAGCTGACGTCGATCCGGCTGACGCCTGAGGCCGAACAGAGGCTCGGTATCACCACGGTCGCGGTCGATCGCAAACCGGTCGCGCGTACGCGCGTGATCGGCGGCGAAGTTGCGCCCCCGGCGGGCGCCCTCGTGTCGATCACGGCGCCGATGGCGGGCGTGCTGCAGGCGCCAAGCGGGATGCCCGCGCCTGGCGCCGCGATTTCCCGCGCCCAACTGCTCTTCCGGCTGGTGCCGCTTGCCGCCGCCGAACGCGATTTCCCCCTCGTCGCGCAGCAGGCAATCGACACCGCGACCGCCCGACGTGAGGCGGCGGCCCGCAAAACCGGCCGCGCCGAACTGCTGCTGAAAGAGGGGGCCGGCAGCCGGCGACAGCTCGAAGAGGCGCAGGCGGAACTCGCCGTGGCCGACGCAGAGCTGAACGCCGCCCGCGGGCGGCGCGCGCAGGCGGCTGGCAGCGGCGTCACCGACGCGGGGGTGCGCCTCGAGGCGCCGCAGTCCGGCGTCGTGCAGGCGGTCCACGTCAAGCCTGGCCAGACCGTCGCCGCTGGCGCGCCGCTCATCGACATCGTCCAGCTCGCGACCGTGTGGGTGCGCGTGCAGGTCTATGCGGGCGAATCGAGCGAGATCGAGCCGGGTGCGCCCGCGCGGGTGCTGACGCTGAGCGAATCGCCCGATGCGGACGGGCTGCCCGCGCTCCCCATTCCGGCGCCCCCGTCCGCCAATCCCGCGACCGCCGGCGTGGACCTTTACTATTCGATGACGAACGCCGGCCAGCGGTTCCGCCCGGGCGAACGGGTTGCGGTGCGCCTGACCCGGCGGGATTCCACGACGGGTGTGGTCGTCCCGAAGGCGGCGCTCCTGCACGATGCTTACGGCGGAACGTGGGTGTACGTCGCCCGCGAGCCCCAGGTCTACGCGCGCGTCCGCGTGGTGGTGACCGACATCATCGGGCCGTCGGCGCTCCTCGCCCAGGGGCCGCCGCCGGGCGCCCGGGTCGTCACCGATGGCGCCGCGGAGCTCTTCGGCGTCGAGTTCGGGGCCGGGAAGTAGGGCGCGGCCGGCATGCGCTGGATTGTCGCCACCGCCCTCCGTCTCCGTGTCGTGGTCGTCGCGCTGGCCCTGGTCCTGACCATCGCGGGGACCAGGGCGGCACGAAACACGCCGCTCGACGTCTTCCCGGAATTCGCGCCACCGCTGGTCGAAATGCAGACCGAGGCGCCCGGCCTGTCCACCTCCGAGGTCGAGGCGCTCGTGACGGTCCCGATCGAAACCGCGATGAACGGCGTGGTCGGACTGAAGACCCTGCGTTCGAAGACCGTGCTCGGGCTGTCGTCCGTGGTGCTGATCTTCGAGGAAGGCACCGACCTGATGGGCGCGCGTCAGCTCGTCCAGGAGCGGCTGCTGCGAATCGCGACGGCGCTGCCGGTCGCCGCGCACCCACCCGTCATCCTCTCGCCGCTCTCGTCGCTCAGCCGCGTGATGAAGATCGGCATGACCTCCGGGACGCTCTCGCAGGTCGAGATGACCACGCTCGCGAAATGGACGGTGCGCCCGCGCCTCATGTCGATTCCGGGTGTCGCGAACGTCGCGATCTGGGGGCAGCGCGATCGCCAGCTCCAGGTGCTCGTGGATCCGGCCCGCTTGCGCGCGAGCAATGTGACGCTGGCCGACGTGATGACCGCGGCGCGCGACGGCACCTCGGCGGCGGCCGGGGGATTCCTCGAGACGGCGCAACAGCGGCTCGCCGTCGCGCACGCGCCCGCCGTGACCGGTGTGGCGGATCTCCGCCAGATCCTGATCGTGCGGCCGGCGCCGGCCCCGGGATCCGGCGTCCCGCCGGGCGCCGGCAACGCGATCCGCATCGGCGACGTGGCCGAGGTCACCGAAGGATTCCCGCCGCCGATCGGAGACGCCATCATCAACGACGTGCCGGGCCTGCTGCTGATCGTCGAGAAGCACCCGGACGGCAATACGCTGGAGGTCACCCGCAACGTCGAGGCGGCGCTCGCGGCCCTTCAGCCGGCGCTGCCCGGCATCACCGTCGATTCGACCATCTTCCGGCCGGCCACGTTCATCGAGTTGTCGCTGCGCCATTTGAACCAGGCGCTTCTGGTCGGCTGCATCCTGGTGATCATCGTCCTCGCCGTGTTCCTGTACGACTGGCGCACGGCCCTCATCAGCAGCGTCGCCATCCCTCTGTCACTGATCACCGCCGCCCTGCTCCTGCGTTACAAAGGGGGGACGCTCGACACGATGGTGATTGCGGGCCTCATCATCGCGCTTGGCGAGGTGGTGGACGATGCGATTATCGACGTGGAGAACATCGTCCGTCGTCTCCGGCTGAACGCGGCGGAGGCACGTCCGAGGCCCGCGTTCGCGGTGGTGCTCGACGCGTCGGTGGAGGTCCGCAGCGCGGTCGTCTACGGGAGCCTGATCGTCGTCCTCGTCTTCATCCCGGTGTTTCTGCTGGAGGGGCTGGCGGGATCCTTCTTCCGGCCGCTGGCACTGTCGTACGTGCTCGCGATTCTGGCGTCACTGTTCGTCGCGCTGACGGTGACGCCCGCGATGTCGCTCCTGCTCCTGCCCAGGCACACGAACGCGGCCGAGGCCCCGGCCGTGCGGCGGCTGAAGGCGGGATATCGCCGGGTCCTGCCCCGGCTCATCGCGGCACCGAAACGCGCCATGGCGATCGTGGCCATCGCGCTGCTCGCGACGGGGTGCGCCTTCCCGTTCCTCGGCGAGGAGTTCCTGCCGCACTTCAAGGAGTACGACTTCCTGATGCACTGGGTCGAGAAACCGGGGACCTCGCTCGAGGCGATGCGGCGCGTCACGGTCCGGGCGAGCCGTGAGCTGCGGGCGATTCCGGGGGTGCGGAACTTCGGCTCCCACATCGGGCGCGCGGAAGTCGCCGACGAAGTGGTGGGCATGAACTTCACCGAGCTCTGGATCAGCCTGGACCGCGAGGTCGACTACGAAGCGACGGTGGCACGGATCCAGGAGGTCGTGGACGGCTATCCGGGCCTGACGCGCGACCTGCTCACCTATCTCCGCGAGCGCATCAAGGAGGTCCTCACCGGCTCCAGCGCCACGATCGTCGTGCGCATCTTCGGCCCGGATCTCGCCGAGCTGGCCGTGAAGGCGACGGAGGTCCGGACGGCGATGTCCGGCATCAGCGGTGTGGCCGACCTGAC
>JANOJK010000895.1:0-1571 GCA_031408165.1 Acidobacteriota bacterium
TCTGTACCGCCGTGTGAAGCTCAACATCGTCGCCATGTCGAGCATCACCTCGATCGACCCGGCCCTGACGACGCCCGCTTGGCGTAGCAAGGCGTCTACTCCCACGTCGCCGCCCGACAGGGCTGCCGTGTGCGACGCCGCTCCTCGGCGGCCGGCCACCGTGCGGCCCGCCTTTACCGCGACGATCGGCACGCGCCTGCCGACGCGGTGCGCGACACGGACGAACGATGCCGGGTCGGGGATCGACTCGAGGTACAGCAAGATCACCTCCGCCGCGGACTCGTCTTCCCAGTATCGCAGGAGGTCGTTGGTCGACACGTCGACGGCGTTTCCGATCGACACGAAGGCTCCGATGCCGAGGCCCCGTGCGTCCGCCGCGTCGAGGACGGCCAGCCCGATCGCACCCGACTGGCTCAGCAGGAATGCGCCGCCGGCAGCAGGCAGTGTTCGACTGAAGGTGGCGTTGAACCGCCCGTCGCCGACGCCGCCGAGGATTCCCGTGCAGTTGGGTCCCACCAACCGCACCCCCCGTTCGCTCGCGGCCGCCACAAGGCGCGCCTGACGCGCCGCGCCCTGCGGCCCGACTTCTGCGAACCCGGCCGATATAACGCACACCGCTACGATGCCGAGATCACCAGCTTGAGCCACCACTTCGGCGACCGCATCGGCCGGCACGCAGACGACGACGAGATCGGGCGTGACCGGGCACGAGGCGAGATCCGGAAACGCCGTGATGCCGCGCACCTCCGCATGGTGCGGGTTGACGGGCAGCACGACCCCGCCGAAACCGCTATCGACCAGATTGCCGAACAGGAGTCCGGCGATTGTCGCCGGGTTGCCGCTGGCCCCGACGACCGCGATCGCGCGCGGGGAGCTGAAGCCGTCGAGCGCTGGGCGATCGTCAGTCCCGCCTTCCTCCATGCCTTTAGTCTCGTCCTTCCTGGCGCAAGAGTCCTAAGGCACGAGCGTCGGGGCCAGGAGGCCCTAGGCGGGCGGCGGCACCCGAGCGAAGATCGTGTTACGAAACCACATCCCGCCTTCAGGACCGCGTCACCGATGCCCGCTGCGGTGGAGGTGATGCCGTGACCACCATCGCTCAAAGACCTCTGCCCTTCCTCGTGTCTCAGTACTGCAAGGGCTGCGGACGCTGCATCGCCTCGTGCATCAAGGACTGCATCTCGCTCGGCACCGAGATAGATCCCGTAACGGGCTTCGTTCCGGTTGTGCTCGACCTGACGCGGTGCAACCGCTGCGGGCTGTGCATCGACGCGTGTCCGGAACCGTTCGGTCTGCGGCCGGAGGGCGAGGAGGCGGCGTTTGCGTTGCTCGATCCCGCCCAGCTGGGTGGTCCGAGGCCGTACGACGCACCCACACCCGAGCCACAGCCCGACGTCACCGTCGCCCTGTCAGAACGCGCCCCCCTCATCGTCAAGGGCACGTACGCGGCGGCGGTGGGCGCCGTCCTGGCTGGATGCCGGCACGTCTTCGGCTACCCGATCACGCCGTCCACTGAGGGCGCCGAGATGATGGCGAAGGTCCAACCGGCGCTCGACGGGGTGTTCGTCCAAGCG
>JANOJK010000907.1:0-3199 GCA_031408165.1 Acidobacteriota bacterium
GATTGGGCGACGAGGGGGGTACTCGCGGCGGTCAGCAGGACAACGAAGGTGGCGATCCAAACCGGTCGCTTCTTGTCCGTTGCACTTCCGCGGACGGCGTGCGTCAACATGGGTATACCTGCCCGCCCGCCTATCCTCCCGCAAACGGCGTGCGCTCTCGCGTCCTGGGGGAGCAAAGCACCCGCCAAGCGGCAGGGCTCAAGGCTAAGTGATTGGCCTGGAAAACGATAGGCGCCGGATAGCCCGTCGATCCGGGCCGCTTGGAGGCGGGCCTGGGCGGCACTTTCCACCGGTCTCTGACGGATCCGTATGGTCGAGCAGCCCGGCGACAAAAGTCTGCCTGGGCGGCGACTTCTCTCTTGCGCCGCCGACTCCCGTCCTCCGTCGCACGCCTGCCATGACGAAGCAGGATGTCGGGCCCTCCAAGAACGCCAGCATTTCCGCTGAATCAGGCTCGCCGTCCCGATCGGTCGCCCTGAACCGGTGGCCGTCATCGCGCGGTTCGAAGGGATACGAAATTTGCAACATGGCACGCATTCCCACAACCGCTCGATGTTCCGACGAATGGAAGACTACGGAGGTTTGATGACCCGCTTCGTGCGCTCGACTATGCCCACTGCGTCCAAGGCCGTCTGGGGACGTGCGATCCGGTGGCCCGCAGGGCTGCTGGCCTTGGCCGCAATCCTCATCGTGGGCCCGGGTTCGGTGACCTCTTCCGCGGCCGATGCGACGGGCCAAATCGCGAGAGTTCACCTGACGCCCGGGTGGGTGACCTTCGGTCAGGCCGTCCCCGAGGGGATGGCGGTCGAAGGACTGGCGCTGACGGGCCTCTCCGCTGGAGCCCTTCCGACCCAGACGGATGTGAAGACACGCTGGAACGATCCCTCGTCCTCGATCAAATTTGCGGTCGTGACCGCCAAAGTGCTCGTTGCCGACGACTACATCATGACCGCCGGTCCTGCCTCGGGATCGGCATTTGCGCCCATCCTCCCGGCCGCGTCGGTGACGGTGACGATCGACGGCGTGCCGTACGTCGCCGCCCTGCCGTCGGAGCCGTCTGGCGATCTGTGGCTCTCCGGGTCGCAGGTGTATGAGGCCCGCTCGGTCGTGGCGCCGGCCTCCGCCGGCGTTCCGCCGGTTGCGCACCCGTTCCTGCGAGTGAACTTCGATACCCGCATCTACACCGACGGCACCGGCCGGGTCGACGTCTCGGTCGAGAACGTCCTCGACAAAGTGGGAGCGGCGACGGTCATCTACGACGTGGATCTGATCATCAACGGGGCATCGCGGTTCAGCAAGGCCGCCGTGGAGCACTTCTACCTCACGCGCTGGCGCAAGACCTTCACGCTGGCCGGGACGGCGGTTGGTGTCGTCACGCCGGACATGACGCCGTTCAACGTGTCCCGCGCGCTGCCGCCGTTCAAGAACGTCGTGCGGGACAGGATTGACAGCGTCGCACCGGGCGACGCGGCCAACTACGACATCCTGAAGGCGGGCGCACTCGGCGACGACATGTCGGCGCACGGCGGACGCGACGCGCTCGCTCCGTACCCGGACTGGACCGCGCGCTATCTGGTCCACAAGCGGCCCGCGCAGCTCGCCTACGTGCTCCGGAACGCGGACTTGTCGGGTTCGTGGCCGATCCATGTGCGCGAGGCCGAGGACAACTCCACGACGCCCGGCGTCGGCGGCGGCCGGTTACCGTCGCTGAACCAGCGGCCCGAGATCTGGCTCGACGAGCGCGCCAATGCAGACGAGGGCCAGGACATCATCCAGGGGCTGCCGCTGCCGATCCGGGAGTATTCCTTTGTGTGCGCGACGGAACCCCCCGGCGAACAGGAGGCGGCGGACGGCTGCAGGCGCGTCGACGGCGGACGCTCGCGACTGATCCCCGATAACGCGCACCAGCCGTCCCTCGCCTACGCACCCTACCTGATCACCGGCGATCGGTATTACGCCGACGAAATGGCGTTCTGGGCGAACTACGGCATGATGCGGACCTACAACGGCGATCACGTGCGCGGATCCACCGGGATCCTCGAGAACAACGAAGTTCGCGGCATCGGCTGGTCGCTGCGCAACATCGCTGAGGCGGCCGCCTATCACCCGGAGGCTGCGGTCCGGGACTACCTGTCGGAGAAGGTGGCGAACAATCTGGCGAGGCTGGATACGTACACGGCGAACCAGCCGACCATCGATGGCATTCCGATTCTGTGGGCCGGCTACCGGCCCGAAGTGTCGTTCATCTCCTTGTGGGAGCAGACATATCTGGCGTACGCGATCGACCGCGCGAGCCGTCTGGGGTTCAGCGGAGGATTGACGCACCGGGACGCCATCGCAAAACTTCAGCTCAAGCTGCTCACGACCGACCCCCCCTACGCACGCGAAACCACGCTGGTCGAGGATACGGAGCTGGCGGATGGAACCGTGCTGCCGGCGAGCACGATCCTGACGTGGGGCGCGCCCTATCTGATCGGCATCGGCACACCCGGCACGTGCGTGGACAACTCCCAGACCCCGCCGCAGGACTATGTGTGCTGGGAGACATTCACGCCGTTCACCACGTTTGCGGACCTGTCCCTCAAGACCCACAACCTCGAGCTGCAGCGGGACTACGCCGGCTTCTACGGCCCCGAAGCGCGGCTCAACCTGATGATCGCCCTCGAGGAGGGATGGGCAGGCGCCCAGGAAGCCTACGACTACCTGTATCCCTTCATTGGCGTGGCGAACTTCTGGGGGAGCGACCCCGGCGACCCGATCTCCGACCTCGCGGAGCGCGCCGGCTGGGCGCTCGACTTCTATCCCGCGCCGGCGCCGCCTGGCCCCGGCGATACCGATCTCGACGGCATCAACGATGGCCAGGACAACTGCCAGGCCACGCCCAATGCCGATCAACTCGACACGGACAGCGACGGCAGCGGCGACGCCTGCGACGCCGACGACGATAACGATGGCGTGGCGGATACCGCCGACGCATTCCCGCTGGATGCGTCGGAATCCCTGGACACCGACGGCGACGGCATCGGCAACAACGCCGACACCGATGACGATGGCGACACCGTGCTCGACGCGAACGACGCGTTCCCGCTGGATGCGTCGGAATCGGTGGACACCGACGGCAACGGCATCGGCAACAACGCCGACCCCGATGACGACGGCGACGGCGTCCTCGACGCGAACGACGCGTTCCCGCTGGATG
>JANOJK010000909.1:0-1964 GCA_031408165.1 Acidobacteriota bacterium
GACGGCTGATCGCCCAGTTGCTCACCGAGGGCATCGTCCTGTCCTGCAGCGGCGCGGTGCTGGGACTGCTCCTCGCGGTCGGCGGAACGCGCGCGCTGGCCAGCCTGGACGCGGTCAGCGTCCCGCTGCTCCGGGGCGTCCGTACCGATGCGACCACTCTGGGCTTCACGCTGGCGATCGCCATCCTCACGGGCATCGTCTTCGGCCTCGCACCGGCCTTCCAGACCCCCGAGGCGGCGCTGCACGATGCCCTCAAGGATTCCACGCGCGGTTCGACGGGGGGACGCCGCCGGACCTGGGTGCGCAACGCGCTGGTCGTCTCGGAAATTGCCTTTGCGTGCGTCCTCCTGGTGGGCGCGGGCCTGCTGATCCGCAGCTTCGTCCGGGTCCTCGACGTCGACCTGGGATTCCGCCCGGCGCGCGCCGTGACGGTTCGCGTGGACCCCGACGCGTCGTATTCGACCCGCGAGCGGCGGCTCGCCTATTTCGACGAGGTCCTGCGTCTCGTGAAAGCCATTCCGGGCGTCGAGAGCGCGGGCATCACGGACGCCCTCCCCCTGGGACGTAATCGCACCTGGGGCGCGCGGGCGAAGGGGGTCACCTACGAGCGAGGGCGAGGTCCATCGGCGTTTGTCCGCGTCGTCAGCGACGGCTACCCCGCCGCGATGGGCATTCCGCTCAAAGCCGGCCGGGATATCTCGCCGCAGGACACGGCGTCGACCGACCAGGTGATCGTGGTCAACGAGACGATGGCCCGCACGCTGTGGCCGGGTCAGGATCCGCTCGGCAAGATCGTCCTCAATGCCTGCACCCCGGAACGGCGCGTGATCGGCGTCGTGGGAGACGTGCGCCATCTCGCGCTCGAGCAGGCCTCCGGCAACGAGATGTACCTGCCGCTGCGGCAATGCGGCGACCAGTCCTCGGCCGACCTGGTGATCCGCTCGACCGTGGCGACGGGTCCGCTGGCCGCCGCGGTCCGCGCCGCTCTGAAGCCGCTGTCGCCGAACATCGCGGGCAACGAGTTCCGGAGCTTGCAGCAACTGGTCGACCGGTCGGTGTCACCACGGCGCCTGGTGGTGCTGATGCTCGGCGGGTTCGCGGTCTTCGCGCTCGTCCTCGCCTCGCTGGGCATCTACGCCCTCATCTCCTATTCAGTGAATCAACGGACACAGGAGATCGGCATCCGCATGGCGCTCGGCGCCTCGGCGCGCGACGTCCAGGCGCGGATTGTCGTACAAACGCTCCGGCTGGCGGCGGTCGGGATGGTGATCGGCGCAGGCGCGTCCTGGGCTCTCGCGCAATCCCTGAGCGGCCTGCTCTTCGGCGTCACCGCGACAGACCCGGCGACCTTTGCGGGCATGCTGCTGGTACTCGCGATCGTGGCCACGCTCGCGGGGTACGTGCCCGCCCGCCGCGCGTCGCGCATCGATCCCCTGGTCGCGCTGCGCGCTGAGTGACGTACCGCCCCCAGGCCGACGCGGCGAGAGCCGACTGCACCTCTAGCGGGCTACTCTGCCCGGAGCGCGATGACGGGATCGATCCGGGCGGCTCGGCGAGCCGGAAGCCAGGCGGCAAAGGCCCCGATCACGAACACGGCGAGCGCGGCACCGGCGAGCACGCGCGGATCGCGGGCGGTGACGTCGAACAGCTGCGCGTTCAGAATCCGGCCGCCGGCCCACGCGAGGCCGAGTCCCGCCGTCAGCCCGGCCACCACAACCGCCAGACTGCGGCCGAGGACGAGCCGAACGAGGTGGTGCGGTCCGGCGCCGAGTGCCGAGCGGATGCCGATCTCGCGGGTCCGGCGCGTGACGCCGTACGCCCCCACGACCGCCAGACCCACGGCGGCGATGACGATCGACAGCGCGCCAAACACGACGAACACGATCGAGCCGAGGCGCCACGGCCTGAGCAGGTTCATGAACACCTCATCGAAGGCGTGGACATCGAGATGCGGCAGGTCGGGC
>JANOJK010000916.1:0-2150 GCA_031408165.1 Acidobacteriota bacterium
CGGCGTGTATCTTCAGCGCAACCTGACCGTGCGGGCCGTCCTGCAGGGCAACTGGCGCGATGCCGGCCGTGTGCGCACGCGGACCTATGCCTCCGCGCAACTGGGCTACTGGTTTTGATGATCCGGCTTGTCTCTGCCGCCGTCGTGTGTGCCGCGCTCTCGCTTCCGTCGTGGTCCTCGTCTGCCTCGCGTCGCTCGCCGGCGGCGTCAACGATTCGCGGGCGAGTCGACCTGCGGACGTCGGGCGGGGTGCCGGAGGCGCGGCCGAACCCCGGCGGCCTCGGCATGGCGGTCGCCCGCGACCCGGCCGGCGAGCGGCGGAGCGTCGTGTATCTGGAGACCGCGCCTAGGGCGGCGTTCGAACTGAACGACGAACGGCGCGCCCGCCTGGTGCAGCGCCAGGAGCGCTTCGTCCCGCACGTCCTGGCGATCGTGGCCGGCACCTGGGTCGACTTCCCGAACGACGATCGCACGTATCACAACGTCTTCTCGCTCGCGAAGACGGGCACGTTCAACCTGGGCCGCTACCCGGCGGGGAAATCCAAGGCCGTGCGCTTCGATCGTCCCGGCATCGTCCGCGTCTTCTGCGACATTCACTCGCACATGAGCGCCTTCATCCTCGTCTTCGGACACCGCTATTTCGCCGTGACGGACGAGGAGGGACGCTACCGCCTCGACGGCGTGCCGGCGGGCACCTATACGCTGGCGGTCTGGAACGAAACGCTGCAGGGAAATCCGCCGCGCCGGACCGTGACGATCAGCGAAGCGGGCGAAGAGGTCGACGTGGACTTCAGCATCCGATGAACGTCTTTTCCTCGCTCACGAACCGGATCTTCCTGGCGACGGCGTTGCTGGCGGTGCTGTCGATCGGGGTGGCGATCTACATCGTGAATCGCGCCGTCACCCGGCAGGGGGAGCAGGAACTCCAGCGCGGCATCGACGAAGCCGCGACGCTCGTCGAGGAATACCGCAAAGTGCTCTTCGACAACTTCGGACGCGATGCGCGGCTCATCGCCGACCTGCCGGTGCTCAAGGCGGCGGTCGACACGCACGATCCGGCGACAGTGGAGCCGATCGCGCGCGAGTACCAGAACCAGCTCCCGAATACCGAGCTCTTCGCGATCGCGGACAACCGGGGCCGCGTGCTCGCCCGCCTCGGCACGAGCGATGTGCCGGACGAGGCGCTGGCGGCCGCCGCCACCATCGGACGGAGCCCCGCCACCGAGAGCGAGGCCTTCTGGCCGGAGCAGCACGGCATCCTGCTGATCAAGTCCGTGCCGATCTGGATCGACGAGCGCCAGCCCGACGTCCTCGGGACGCTGATCCTCGGCGACAGCCTCGACTTCACCCAGGCGAGCAAGTTCAAGACGCAGACCAACAGCGAAATCGCGTTCGGCGTGAACGGGGCCATCAAAGCGGCGACCCTCCCCGAGAGCACCTGGCAGGCGCTCGCGCCGCTGCTGGGCCATCCCGGCGTGCGGTCCAGCATCACGTTGAACGGCGAAGACTATTTCGCCTACGCGAACCCCCTCGGCCCGCCCGGGCCGCGCGGCCAGCCGATCGGCATCGTCCTGCGCTCGCGAGCCGAACGGCAGCAGTTCCTGACCCAGCTGCACACGAAGCTTGGCCTGACGGCTGTCGTCGCGGTGCTCGTCGCGATCCTCTTCAGTTACGCGGTCGCCCGCACCGTCACGCGTCCCGTCGAGACGATTACGTCGACGATGCGGGAGATGGCGGCGAGTGGCGACCTGACGCGGCGGATTCCCATGTCGCCGGACGGGAGCTGGCAGGACGAGGATGCCCGGGTGCTCGCCACCACGTTCAACTCCATGACCGATTCGCTCGAGAAGTTCCAGCGCGAGGCGTCGCAGCGCGAGCGGCTGTCGTCGCTCGGACGTTTATCCACCGTCGTCGCGCACGAGATCCGCAACCCGCTGATGATCATCAAGACGTCGTTGCGCGCGCTAAGGCGGGCTGACGCGGGCCCCGAACAGGCGAAGATCGCGGCAAAGGACATCGACGAGGAGATCACCCGCCTGAACCGGATCGTCACGGAGGTGCTGGACTTCGCGCGCCCCATCAAGTTCGAGCTCGCCCCCGCGGATCTGAATGCGCTGGCGACCGACGCCGTCCGGGCCGCCGGCACCGGC
>JANOJK010000976.1:0-4511 GCA_031408165.1 Acidobacteriota bacterium
CCGACGAGCGAGCAGGTTCTCCTGTTCACGTTGATGGCGAAGCTCGCCGTCGGGGCCGTCCTGGCGACGATGCTGGTGCGGTTTCCGTGGTTCCGGCGGATCCTCCTGACCGAGAAACGGGACTGGCCCGAGCGGCTCGTCTTCGCCGCGAGCCTCGGCCTGCCGCTGACCGCCGGCGTCATCTGGCGGCTCGTGCTCAACAACAACGCCGCCGATTTGACCCTGTCGGGCGCCTTCCTGGCGGGGCTGCTCGCCGGCCCCTACGCCGGCGCCATCGTGGGCGTCATGCTGGGCATCCCGCCGACGTTCATTGGCGAATGGGGGGCCCTGCCCTTCGCGATCGGGTGCGGCTTCGCGGGCGGCGGCCTCCGGGGACTCTGCCCGCCCGAGGCCATCTGGCACTTCTCGCCGCTGTTCTTCACCGGCCTGCACCGGCACGTCTGGCGCCTGGTCCGGCGCTTCGAGATCGACTGGGTCGTCGTCCTGCTGGCGGCCCCAATCGGCCTGGAGATCATCGCGCAGGCGGTCGGCCACAGATGGCCCCTGCGGCTGTTCGTCATTCCCGCCGACGCGGTGGGCCTCTGGGCGGCCCTCCTCGTCTGCACGGTCCTCTCCGTCGCCATTCCGATCAAGATCTGGGACAGTGCGCGGATCGAGCACCGGCTGCAGGAGCAGGAAAAGCTGCTGATGGCCGCGCGCCTCGACGCGCTCGCCAGCCAGATCAACCCGCACTTCCTCTTCAATACGCTCACCTCCGTCTCGTCGCTCATCCGCTCGGAGCCCGAGAAGGCGCGCACGCTCATCGTCAAGCTCTCGGGGTTGCTGCGCCGGTTGCTGCGCAGCCAGGAGCACTTCGTCACGCTGCGCGAGGAGCTCGAAGCGATCGACGAGTACCTCGACATCGAGAGCATCCGCTTCGGCCCGCAACTGAAGATCGAGAAGCACATCGATCCGGCCACGCTCGACCTCATCGTTCCGAGCATGATGCTGCAGCCCCTCGTGGAGAACTCGATCAAGCACGGGTTGTCGGACAAGCTCGGCGAAGGACGCGTCACGATCCGGAGCCTGCGCGACGGCGATCACTCGATCATCGACGTCATCGACAACGGCATCGGGATCCCCGCGACCGACGTGGGCCGCGTGAAAGGCACCGGCATCGGGCTGCGCAACGTCAACGAGCGGCTCCGCGTGATCTACGGCGCGAACTACCAGTTACAGCTCGACAGCGTGCCCGGCCAGGGCACCTGCGCGCGCATTGTCATCCCGGAGCTCCCCATGCTGCCGGTCAGGGAGATCGCGTAAATGACCTCGCCCTCAGCACCCGGGCCGGCGGACCTCGACCTGCGGGTGATTGTCGTGGACGACGAGCAGCTCGCGCGGTCCGAATTGTGCTTCCTCCTGGAGCAGATCGGGGGCGTCGAGATCATCGCGCAAGCGGGGAACGGCGTGGAAGCCTTGAATGTCATTGAAGAGCACAAGCCCGACCTGGTGATGCTGGACGTCCAGATGCCGGGGCTCACCGGGTTCGAAGTCGCGCGCCGGGTGATGGAAGCCGGGCTCAGCTCCCAGGTGGTCTTCGTCACGGCCTTCGACCAGTACGCCATCGACGCCTTCGAGGTGAACGCGGTCGATTACCTGCTGAAGCCGGTCGATCCGGAACGGCTCGCGATGGCGGTCGGGCGGGCCCGGAACCGCCGAATGGGGGCCCCGAAGCCCCGGGAATCGAAGATCGAGCCCGATTTCGAGCGCCTGGTCCAGATGCTGGCCGACCGGCAGGGGCGCCGGGAACAGCTGGCCATCAAGGTGGAGGACCGTTTCCTGCTGGTCCAGACAGACGAGGTGGTGCATGCATCGGTCGAGGACGACCAGATCCGGGTCGTAACGAACAGCTTGTCTGGAACGTCTAACTATCGGACACTGGATGAACTCCAGACGCGGCTGGACCCGGCCGTCTTCTGGCGGGTGCACCGGTCGCATCTGGTGAACATCAATAAGATTAAGGAAATTGTGCCCTGGTTCAGCCGAAACTACATCCTGAAGATGAAGGACGGCAAAGGGACCGAGATTCCGGTCAGCCGCTCGCAGACGCGACGGCTGCGCGAGTACTTGAAGTTATGAGCGACAGCCACGACGACAACCCGTACGCCGTTCCCCCGCGGGAGCCGGAGCCGTTTCCGGACCACACCGAGCGGTTCGGCGAGACCCCGGTCGAGGCTTACGCCCCGCCCGTGGAGGCCTACGCCCCGCCGATCGAGGCCTACGCCCCGCCGATGGAAGGCTACGTCGGTCCGCCGCTCACGCTCGGACCGCTCGATCCGATCCCCGGCGATCCTGGCGGCGCGATCGCGGCCGTGGCGGAGCCGCGAATCGCGCTCGACGGCACGTCGCTGTGGCTGAACCGCGTCGGCGAAGAGCTCGTGGCGTGGCTGAAGACGCTCGCGTCCGCGGCCGTGTACGCGACGCTCATCGTCACGTTCGGGTTCCAGGTCGCGCGCGTCGAAGGGATGAGCATGGCGCCGACGCTGCAGGACCAGGATCGCCTGATCGTCAACAAGCTCGCTTACCGCATCGGTGACCCGAAGGTCGGGGACATCGTCATGCTGTACTACCCGCTCAAACCGGAGAAGTCGTTCGTGAAGCGGATCATCGCGGAAGAGGGGGACCAGGTCCGCATCGTCGACGGCCGCGTCTTCCGCAACGACGTGCCGCTCGACGACAGCTTCGTCCCGCAGGAATATCGCAGCCACGACGACTGGGGCCCCCAGGTCATTCCCGAGGGCTACTATTTCGTCATGGGCGACCACCGGAACAACAGTTCCGACAGCCGGCACTGGGGTTTCGTCCCGAAGAAATACATCATCGGCAAGGTGCAGCTGCGCTGGTGGCCGATGGGACACGCTACGGTTTTCTGACGAGTATCCCCACCCGGCAGCAGGCGGTTGCGCGCGTTCTCGCGCGCGTGCTGGTCCTGAACCTCGCCGTCGCCATCGTGAAGCTGTTCGTCGGCTACACGACGGGCGCCGTCAGCATCGTGTCGGACGGTTTCCAGTCCCTCACGGATTCAGCCGCCAACGTCATCGGCCTGGTGGGCATGCGCGTCTCGCGCAAGCCCCCCGACGCGGATCATCCCTACGGGCATCGCAAGTTCGAGACGCTGGCCGCCGCGGGAATCTTCGTCTTCATGCTCCTCGCCGTGCTCGAGATCGGGCGCTCGGCGCTGCAGCACTTCGCCTCGGCGGCGAGCCCCACCATCACGCCGATCACGTTCATGCTGATCATTGCGACGCTCTGCGTGAACATCGGCGTCGTGCGCTACGAGGCGGCGGAAGCCAGACGCCACAACAGCGAGCTGCTGCTGGCGGACTCCATCCACACGCGCAGCGACGTCTACGCGACCGTGGGCGTGATCGTCTCGCTGGTGGGCGTGCGCCTGGGCTACCCGATGCTGGATCCGATCGGCGGCCTCATCATCGCCGTCCTGATCGCGCGCACGGGGTTCGAGATCGCGCGCGACACGTCAGGCATTCTCGCCGACCACGTCGTCATCGACGAGGACGACATCCGCCGGGTGGTGATGACGGTGCCGGGGGTCCTCGGCTGCCATGCCATCCGCACGCGCGGGCCGATGGACCACGTGTTCCTCGACCTGCACGTCTGGTTCCCGGCCGCGGCTCCCCTGGCCGAGGCGCACCGCGTGTCGCACGTGGTCAAGGACCGGCTGATGAAACAGTTCCCGCACGTCGTGGACGCGATCATTCACATCGAGCCGCCGCCGCAGGACAGTTGACCGTTCACCAGTGAAGCTTCGCATCAAACATTCAGCATTCAGCATTCAGCATTCAACATTCAACATTCGACAGCCTACGTCAGTCGCGGCTGACCGCGATTCCCCATGGGCTTCCGCCAACCGCTATGCGGTGCACAACCTTGCCGGTCGAGGCCTCGACGACGGAGACGTCGCCCGACGACCCGTTCGCGGTGTAGAGCATGCGGCCGTCGGGGCTGATGCCGATGCCCCAAGGGCGCGCGCCGATGTCGTGGTAGGTGCGGGTCACGGCGAGCGACGCGACGTCGATCACCGAGATCGATTTCGCGCGGCCGTTCGTCACATACAGCGTGCGGCCGTCGGGGGACAACACCAGCCCCATTGGGCGCGGCGGAATCTCGGCGCCGGGGGGGCGCGGCAGCGCGATCGATCCTGTCGCGCGATGCGCCTGCGCGTCGATGACCGTGACGACGCCGGCGTTCTCGGCGGTGACGAACGCCGTCGCGCCGTCGCTCGTGAAGACCACGCCGCGCGGGCGCGCCCCCGTGGTGACGCGCGCGACCTCCTTCATCGTCTCCGTGTCGACGGCGACGACGCCGTTCGACCCTTCGCAGGTGACGTAGACGACCTTGCCGTCGGGCCTGACCGCCACCCCTTCCGGTTCCTCCCCGACCTTTGCGCGGGCGCGGATCTCGCCGCTGGCGACGTCGACCGCCGACATCTCGGCGGCGTCCTCGTTGGACAC
>JANOJK010001006.1:0-7042 GCA_031408165.1 Acidobacteriota bacterium
CCTAATCGTGTTGCAAAGACGCCCGAACGAGCCCTGTCCTCCGCAATAATTGTCGGCCACCGGCCAAAGCCGCCCCGACACCGTCACGTCGCCATTCGCTCAAGTCGATACTCGTGATGCAATCCACCGAGGATCGGCCTGGCGACGACTCGGTGCCCATCGGGGGGCAAGGACCGCTCACGATCCGCGAAGTCGCACGCCGAGTGGAACGCGACGTGAAAGCCGTACACGGCGATGTGCATGCGCTGCTCGCCGCCGGCCTGCTGGAGAGAACCGACAAGAACCAAGTGTCGTTTCCCTTTGAGGCGATTCGAGTTGAGTTCACGCTGCGAGCGGCCTGACCTCGCAAGCGCGTTACCCTTCTAACGACGCATTCGGACCCTGGCGTTCGATGCGGATCTTTGCGAGCGGTTTGGATTCGTTCTGCTTCAATCGGCGGTCACTATGGCACTACCTGATCGCGACTCGCTGCTGGACCTCGACTGGCTGACACGGACTCAGGCTGCAGAAACGGCGCAGCGGCTGCGGGATCTCGTCAGGGATGCTGCCGATGTGTATGGCGGACCCGTGACCGCCATTGCCGAAGCCCTGATCGACCTGAGCTGGGGGACGGGGAACTTGCTCCAGTGGGCCGATCTTCGGCACGGCCTCGCACATGCGTTGGCGTCCGGCAGTTGGAGCACGGCGCCGACGGGCGACCGTACCATGCGCTCCTGTTCGCAGTGGCTCTTACCCGCCCTTCAGCGCAAAGCGGATCCTGGAGCATTGCGCGAAAAACTCGCACTCGCCCGTATCACATGTGTGTCTCCGCCCCTGCCTGACCTGGCAACCCTTCGACTCGCATCCCCCCTGGACCGTGCCTGGGTAACCCCGTTCTACGGCATTTGGGGATGCGGAGTGTCGCCGGACGACCGCTACGTCATTTCAGGATCGCGAGGCGACCTCCGAGGTGGACACCTCATCGTGTGGGATGGGGAACATGGAACGAAGACCGCCAACGTAATTGCTCCCGACGAAGTTCGCGACTGTGCGGTAAGCATGGATGGTCGTTATGTGATTTCGCAGAACAATCGCGGCAGCGTTGCCGTCTGGACGCTGCCCGCGCTGACATTAGTGGGAAGGATCGAGGGGCCGCGGGGCGAACCGGCTTTCGTGCGTCATCCATCGCGCAAGTCTCGTCACGTCGGTGGGTCGCCCAGGCGGTGGCGTCGGTTTGCAGTGTCAGCTGACGCAGGGCGGCTTGCGGTGGCCGGCTTTGACACGGTGCGGATCTATACGCTCGCTCCTCTCGAGATGAGCGCGAGCGTTGACGGCTTGTCCCACCTCCCGCATGGCATTCTTGCCTTAGGCTTCGTCGGTGTTGATCGCTTGGTAATCGTTGGCCGTAAGACGCCAATGCCGGTCTGGGTGTGGGACTTGAACTCGCGCCGGATGATCGCACGTCGCGATTTTACGGTGCCGCCGATTGAGGGGATTACGCGGGCAATCATTGCGCCCGACAACGGCCTTCTGGTCGCCGGTGGCGATCGCGCCATCGTCGTCTGGCGCCTCGACGATCCGTCGCCGGTCGCGATGACCTGGAGCGGGATCAGTGGACAGGCGCTCGCGGTATCGGCGGACGCGACGATGGCGGCAACGTCCGGACCGGCACCGGTCGAAAACGAGACGGAGCGCGTCGTGGGCGTGAGAGAAGAACAGATACGACTCTGGTCCCTGCCTGACCTGCGTGAGATCCACTCGTGGAGCCTCACGGATCTCGGCTGTCGCGACATCGTCACCGCACTGGCGTTTTCACCCGACAACCGCCACCTCATAGTTGGCGGCTGGGAAGGCGTCCTGCGTCGCCTGGTGCTGACCCGCGGAAATGGCAAGAGTTTTCACGCGGTTCGGTCCAACGAAGCGACTGGTGAAACGCTGTCGTGACTTTCGCTACAGGATCATGCTGAAAGTGAGGGGGTTGCAAGGAAATCAGGACGATAAGTCATTGGTGATAGTCGAGCATCCGGGTGCTTTCAGACGCCGCAGAAAAACCCGCATGAAATGGGCTTGGAAAAGGGCAACGTGAAGATCCGGCGAAAGGTCCGTCGTCCGCAAGTTGTTGAAAGGAATGGCTCGCCGCACTGGACGATTTCCGCAACTGGCTCATCCGTGAGGCGGCCTAAGTTAGGGGAGACTCCAGGTGTATCCCTACGCGAGTACCTCCATGAACTGAGCGCGATGATCATCGGTGAACCGAGAATCGCTTCTCGACCACTCAATCACTTCAGCAATCTTGGCCGGACTCGTCGGAGTGCGTGTCGTGCTGTAACTGTTTGTGCCTCGACCGGCGATTCTGAGTGGAGGCGTTGTGAGTGATTTGATTCCCGGCCTAAGTGTTGACCGTCGACGAATCGGCCAGAACGAATCCCTCTCCGACCACGCTCCCCCATCACCGGACGGCAATCGCGGTCCGCTTCGAATAGCGCTTCTTCGTAAACCTGATTCGAATCAGCCAATAGGTCATCCACACGAACGGTGCGATGGTCGGCACGAACAACCACGCGATCCGCGCATCCACACCGGCATCGCGCGCTGCTGACCATGGAAGGACCCGGCGGCAATGAACAATGCGGTGCACATTCGCCACAGGTGCCGTGAGAGGCGCGGTGCGCCGGCGATGCGGCCCTCGAATAGCAGTCTCACATCGCCGATGGCCGCGAGGGTGCCGATGAGGATGAAGACGTAGAACGCCTGCGGCGGCGATCCGTCGAGCGTGCCGGTGGGACTGTCGCTCGCCTGAATCGCCCACACCACGCCGGTCACCGCCGTTGTCAAGGCGACAATCAGCCCGGCGATCTCGAAGCGACCGGCAACGATGTCCTTATGTCGTACTGCGAGCCACGCACTCACCACCAAGTAGAGCGTGAGCAGACCAGCGATGACATTGGCTCGCTGGGGGATCGGCAGAAACGGTGAGACGACGGCGCCGATCGACGCCATGATCGTCATCGAGATCACAAAGCTCAGACCGGCGATGCTGTGCGCGCGCCCGCCTTTGCGCGCGATCAGGGCCGCCGCTCCGGAGATCAGTCCGACCGCGCCTCCGCCGATGTGGAGGAACAAGAGCCCGTCGGCGGCCACCGGCATCCACCATGGGCTACCAGCAGGAACGTGCAGGGTCATGAATCCTCGTTACTGTGATGACGAGAAGAAATCCCAAATCTCATCCGCCGCGTGAATGTCGCGGTTGGAACGGCCGAGCAATCGTCGGCCGTACGTCTCGGGATGCGGCACATCGTGCCCGCCGTCGTTGATCCGATACAGCACGATGCGGGGCTTCCCGGGAACGGTCCACTCGGAACGCTCAACCGTGGTTCCGTCGCTCGAATCACGATCCGGACACTCCGTGACACGCGACTGGCTGTCGATGCCTGCGAGAACGCGGAAGTAGTCGACGCTGGCGAGCGTCGACAACACCGGCCCGCGATTGCCCCAGACCCCGTGAAGGACGACGTCGCCACCGTCCCACGGATTCATCGGGTCTTGGGTGCCGTTCATGAACAGGATCGACACTGGACGGTTCGTCGGCGTCACCGCCAGGTTCTCAGGCGCCGGCACGCTGGCGACAACGGCCGCGTATGCGCGCGCCAAGGCGGGAGTCTCCAGCGCGAGGCGGATCGCCATCGAGCCACCATTGGACACACCCGTGACGTAGACGCGTGAACGATCGACGCTGTAGCGGCTGACAAGGTCGTTCACTAGGGCCTGCAGGAACCCGACGTCATCGACGTTATCCCGCTTGGCGGCGAATGGTCCCTTGACCTTCGCTTCGTTCCAATGGCCGTCGTAGCCATTCGGATAGGCGACGACAAATCCGTGTTGATCGGCAAGCAGATCGAAGTCGTAGCCAAAGATCTCGCGCGCCTGCTGCGCCGAACCCATCGACGAGTGCAGGACGATTACCAGTGCGGGCGACGGTGCTCGCTGCGCGGGAACATACGTACTCCAGGACCGTGTTCGCCCGCGATGCGCCAGCGTGCCCCGTTCGATCTGGCCGGTGAGGACCGGATGCGGCGGAAGAGACTGGCGAAGTCCCCAGAACGCCAGGCCCGCTACTGCCGCGATGGACGTAGCAATCAGGATGAATGCAGTCTGCAAGAGTCGGCGCATGATCGGATTGTCAGCTAGGGAGTCTTTCGACGCAGGCGCCACAGCCCTCGCGCCGAAAGGACAAACGTCAGACCACCGAGGCCGCCGAGCGCCCAGAGCGTCCACACGAAAAAGAAGCCACCGGCCGCCCTGGCGATCTCGCCGTAGTGGACGCCCCTCATGTGGATGACCGGCATGGCAGCCGCGAAGAACCCGACCAGCAGCATGATCACGTGTCCCGATCGCCGTTCGGCGAGCACGAGCGTCCCGTACAGAAAGACGACGAGGACCAGCAACGCTGTATTGGCAGGCCCGGCCTGGTCGATCCCATGAACGATGTCGTCCGTGACGTGGAGCGTCAGCAAGAGGATCGAAAGCAGGGAGGTTATGATCAGTGTGACGTGGTCCTTCATAAGCGTCACCATCGTGACGGCGCGCGAATGATCGGACAACGCGTGTGCGACGAAGGGCGGATTGTGGCGGACCAACGGCGGCTACATCTGGCGAAACAGATGCAGGTAGTTACGGCTGACCGGTAAGACGTCCTCTCGGCCCTTGAGGTGAATCTCCGCTGTTTCGTTGTCGTGCCGCTTGACGTGACTGATCGCGCGCAGATTCACGATCACCGAGCGGTGGACTTGCGCGAATTGTTCGTCGTCAAGCTGCTCGAACAGATCCTTCAACGGCGTCCGCACCACCGCATCGGTCGGTTTCCCGCCATCGCGCCAAGCGACGATGGTGTACTTCGCATCGGATCGGAAGAAATCGACATCGCTTATCGCGATCAGCCGCAGGGTGTTCCCAGCCTGCGCGCGAATCCATCGCAGGGGCTCGCGCCGGCCCGCGCCGCCCTGCAGCTTCGCGAGTTGCTCGGTCAGCTGTTGCAACAGCTGTTCGGTGTTGATCGCCGGCCCTGATGATTGCAGGCGCTCCTTGAGACGGCTCACGGTCTCGGCAAGCCGCGCGGGTTCAACGGGCTTCAGCAGGTAGTCGAGCGCGCCCTGCGCGAACGCCTGGACGGCGTAATGATCGTAGGCCGTGACGAACACGAGATGCGCGCGCCGCCCGATATGGTTCGCCGCATCGACGCCGGAGAGTCCGGGCATGTGGACATCAAGAAAGCAGATGTCGGGATGATGCGCGTCGAACAACTTGACGGCTTCCCGTCCGTTCCGCGCCTCCGCCACAATCTCGAGCTCTGGCCAGGCAATCGCCAGGGCGCGTTGCAGCGCATCGCGCAACAGCGGCTCATCGTCCGCGATCAATGCCCTCGGATGGGCGCTCATGTGCGTGCCGGCATGTCGATGTCGACGACGACACCTCGGGGAACGCCGGCGGTCAGGCGCAGCTGCGCGGCATCACCGAAGATCAGCTGCAGGCGCTCGCGCAAGGTCGTCAGGCCGGTCCCGAGACCGCTCTTCGATTCATGAAGGCCGGCGCCGGTATCGCCGACGCGGATCACGCAGCGATCACCGTGCCGCTTGATCTCGATGTCGATCCGGCCACCTTCTTCACTCGGATCGATCCCGTGCCGCACGGCATTCTCCACCAGCGTTAACAACGTCGTCGGAGGGCACTGGACCCTCATCGCCGACGGATCGACGTCGATCCCGTAGTGGAGGCGATCGGGCATGCGCATATGCATCAATTCGAGATACGGGCGAACCAGTTCCAGTTCACGTTCGATGGTCGCGGCGGATTCGTGGAGCAATGGCACGGCTGCGCGCAAGTAGGCAGTGAGACTTCGAAGCAGAGCCGAGGCACGCGGCGAACCGGCATCGACGAGCGCCTGCACGTTTGCCAGCGTGTTGAAGAGGAAATGCGGAGCCACCTGCGCCTGCAACAGGTGTAACCGCGCATCGAGCGCCTGCCGCTCGAGCTCACTGCGTTCGAGCGCGAACGCCAGCTTCTGGTTGCGCGCAAAGGCATCTTTCTGCTGAACGATTGCGGCCAGCGCCGTCCAGGGGGCGAGGAGCAGGCCGGCGAAGGTCAGATGCGTCCATCCATCGAGTCGGCTCGGCACCTGCCAGAACGGCGGTCCGCCTTCTGGAGTCGACAGCACGTAAACAAGCACGGTCGTCATAGGCATGACGACGCCGACCCCGAGGACTTGCAACACCCACCGCTGGAGCCACCGCGGCAGGTTTCGTGGCCACGCCTCGAAGAGAGTGAACACTGCTGTCGCCGACAAGCCAAGGATCGTGGTGCGGAGAAAGAGTGCGAACACGCCGCCACCCCATCCCGCGATCATCAGGAGGACACCGACGCCGATAGAGATGGTCACCGCGACGGCGATGCGCCGCAACGCCGTCGCGATCATGCGGGCGGGCCAGCCAGCGGTTGCCCATTCGGACATCCCGTCGAGCATACCTCCAGCCACCCGCCGATTGTCGTGGCACGCCGAGAGCCGGGCAAGCGCGATGCGACGAGATGCGGTTTCGGGAGGACCAATCACGGTCCCAAGCGCCACGGTCTACGGAATGCCGACGGCTCAACCCTGTTCGACGACAGGTGGCGACGTGAGCCCTGAGTCTCACAGCTGGCGGCGGGCGACCTTTTCGACGTGGGCAAGTTAATTGACCTACGCCTTCTCCAAGCGAACGTGCGGATTCTGCTCTGCGCCAGGCGTCACGAGAGAACGCGTCTCGGCGGATTGGTTGCGCAGATTGGTGCCTGACACGCGTGCTCAAGGCGCACAAGATCCTTCGAGCTGAGATTGAACAGGTGGCGTTACAAGTCTGTTCAAAAGCAAGACTCTAGAAGTGACTTTACGAATGCCGTGCCATTCCTGCAATACGGGTGACCGGGGAATAGCGAGATCGCTTCGGTCGTGCCTGACATCGCGACGTCGCCTGATCAACGACTTAGCCTGTGGAAGTTCGATACACCCAAATGGCTGGATGCGTAAACTATT
>JANOJK010001032.1:0-2778 GCA_031408165.1 Acidobacteriota bacterium
ACCCGACAGCGCCACCGTGACGAGCTCACGCGCCGCCTTCGAAACGTAGTAGGTGGGCACGGCGGACGAGTCCGCGAACGGCTCGTCCATGTGCCAGGCGAGCTTCGGCAGCAGCGACACGATGTCGGGCGTGACGGTGCGTGGATGAAACTCGCACCCCAGATGTTCGGCGACCCGCCGGGCGTGCGCGAGCTCGTCGTACCGCGCGTGGTCGAAGCCGACGGAGATCGTGACGGGAGGCCGGGAGCTCGTCTCCACCATGTAGGCGCACACCGCGCTCGAGTCGATCCCGCCCGACAGGAATGCGCCCAGGGGGACATCCGCGATCTGTCGGAGCGCGACCGATTCCGACAGCAGCGCGTCGAGCCGCTCCAGGTATTCCTCCTCACGGCCGGCGTCGCCGTCGCCGGTGAACTCGAGGTCCCAGTAGCGCGAGGTGCGCACCGACCCCTTCTCCGCGACGAGGATGTGGCCGGGCTCGAGCTTGTGCACGCGGGTGTAGATCGTCCTCGGGGCCGGGATGTAGAGGAGCGTCAGGTAGGCGTCGATCGCCTCCGGACTCCAGTCGCGCGGGACGTCCGGATCCTCGAGGAGTGACTTCAGTTCGGATCCGAACACGACCCCGCGGTCCGGGATCTCGGTGTAGTAGAGCGGCTTCACGCCCAGGCGGTCGCGCGCGAGGAGCAGCCGCCGCGCCGGCGCGTCCCACACCGCGAACGCGAACATGCCCCGGAACCGCTCGACGCACCGCTCGCCCCACTCTTCGTAGCCGTGGACGATCACCTCGGTGTCGGAGCCGGTCCGGAAGCGATGCCCCCGGGCGGTCAGCTCCGCGCGGACGTCGGCGAAGTTGTAGATCTCGCCGTTGAAGACCGTCCAGATGGTGCCGTCTTCGTTGGTCAACGGCTGGTCGCCGGTCGAGAGATCGATGATGCTCAGGCGCCGGTGGCCGAGGCCGATGCCGGGCGCGAGGTGATAGCCCGCCGCGTCAGGACCGCGGTGCGCGACGGCGTCGGTCATGGCTTCGAGGACAGCGCGGTCCACGGGGCGGAAAGGGTCGTAGTTGAAGCGTCCGGCGATGCCGCACATGATCTGGTTCTAAGCCGCCCGCGAAGAAACGCGGGGCCGCAGCGGGGCGCCCGTCGTCTCGAGTTGAGAGCAATAGAGGTCTTCGAAGCCCCGGACCATGCGGTCAAACGAGTACCGGCGCGCGACCTCTTCCCGCGCGCACGCCCCCATCACCTCGGCGCGCGCGGGTGAGACGATGAGCGACTCGAGCGCGGCCGCCAGCGCCGCCGGGTCGTCCGGCCTGACGAGCAGCCCGGTGCGCCCCTCGTCGATGAGATCGAGGAGCCCGCCGACGCCGCTTGCGACCACCGGCAGCCCGGCCGCCATGGCCTCGATGACGCCGTTCGGAAACGCTTCGGAGCGCGAAGGGAGCACGAACGCGTCGCCCCGGGCGAGCAGCGCCGGCACGTCCTCGCGATGGCCGAGGAACGTGACGCAGGTGTCGACGCCGAGCTTCTGAGCGAGCGCTCCGAGCGCTGCCGCGCGAGGACCGTCGCCGGCGATCAGGAACTGGAGTTGGGGGTAACGCGGACGCAGCTGCGCGGCGGCGGCGAGCAGGACTTCATGTGCCTTCTCCGTTCGGAGGTTCGCCACCGTCAGGATCGTGCGAATCGGCCGCCCGGCGAAGGGACGCGCGTTGAAGCCCTCGACGCTCACGCCGTTGGGGATGACCCGGACGATGTGGGCCGGGAGCCCCTCCGACTCGAGCTGACGCGCCGCGGCGCGCGAGTTCGCGACGATCGCGTGGGCACACCGGTAGGCCTGCCGCTGCAGCGCGATCTGTCCCGGCGTCTTGTCCGGGACGAGCTCGCGCCGGCTGCCGATGCGGACGGGCACGCCCGCCAGCGCGGCGGCCGGCAGCCCGAACGAGTTCGCATACAGGTCGCACGTCTGCAGGACCGCGATGCGGCGCGCACGGCACCACCGCGCGAACCCGGCGGCGCGCGCCAGGGTAGCGGGGCGGGCGAAACCGCTGATCGGGAAGGCCGTCACCGGCGCGCAGTCCGACGCGCGCCGGAGCCAGGCCCCCTCGCGCTGAAAACAGGCGACGTGCACGTCGAAGCGGGTGCGATCGAGCCGCTGGATGAGCTCGATCATCTGGCGCTCGGTTCCCCCCGGATGGAATCCGGTGAGGAACACCGCAACCGGAATTTGAGGTGCCGACTTCACAGCATCCCACCTGAGCAAGGCAGGTGCCACGCCGCCCAGGCACGAACGCAGGGAAAAGTAGGAAGGTGGCTACCTGACGTGGGCAGCGGATGAGCCCACGGCGGCGGTGTCGAGGTACTGACGGTGCCACAGTTCGAAGACCAGCAACTGCCACAGGCGAAGCGTGTGATCGCGCTGGCCGGCGAGGTGCTCCTTCAACAGCCGCGACACGAACGACGACTCGAAATAGCCGCGCTGCCTCGTCCGCGGCGCATCCAGGACCTCGGAGAACAGGCCCGTCAGTCCGCCGCGGAACCACGTGCCGAGCGGGATCCCGAAGCCCTGCTTCTTCCGATCGAGAATGCCCGGCGGCAGGATGGGGCGCAGGGTTTCCTTGAGGATGTGCTTCCGCCGGCCGTTCCGGATCTTGAAGCTGGACGGGAGCGTGGCGGCGAAGTCGATGACGTGATTGTCGAGCAGCGGCACGCGGGTCTCGATCGAATGCGCCATGCTCATCCGGTCGACCTTCGTCAGGACGTCCTCCGGCAGGTAGGTTTCGAA
>JANOJK010001040.1:0-5201 GCA_031408165.1 Acidobacteriota bacterium
CAACTTCGTGAAAGGCAACACGACGAAGCTCGAGCCCGGCATGTGCTTCAGCGACGAGCCGATGATCGCGATTTACGGCGAGTTCGGGATCCGGCTGGAGGACTGCTTGTACATGACAACGGCCGGACCCAGGTTCTTCACTCAGCCGAGCGTGGCAATCGACCAGCCCTTCACCTGACGCAGGTCCACAAACAACAGGGGCCTGGCATATTGCCAGGCCCCTGCGCGTTCCTTCGAGTCCTTCGATCCTTCGAGTCCTTCGATCCTTCGAATCCTTCCCTCTAGAACAGATACCGCAGGCTGATCTGCACGTCCCGGCGCGAGTTATCCTTGCCGGTGATGCGGCCGAAGGTGGCGTTGGTCGGATTCGTGTCCGCGCCGCCCCAGTTCGGGTGATTGAGGAAGTTGAAGATCTCCGCGCGGAACTGGAGACTGTGCTTCGCGTGCAGGTTCACGTTCTTGAAGAGCGCGATGTCCCACTGGTACTGGCCGGGGTTGTAGATGGCATTGCGCGGCGCGGTGCCGAAGGTGCCGTTGGCCGGACGCGCAAACGCGGCGGGGTTGAACCAGTAGTTCTGGTCTGCCGTCGCGCCCGCCGAGAACTGGCCGTTGGCGCCGTTTGACGGGTCACCCACCTGGTTCCAGGGCTGCGCGTTGGTGTCGCCGATGCCGGCGATGTCGGCTCCCTGCGTCACCCACAGCGGCGTGCCGGTGCGCATGAACGTCGCGCCCGTGACCTGCCAGCCGCCGAGGATGCGGGAGACGGTGTTGGTCTGCTGCTTGAAGAACGGCAGATCGTAGATGTAATAGAAGTTGAAGACGTGGCGGCGGTCGAAGTTCGAGTTGCCCCACATGCCTGAGTCATCGTAGCTGTTGAACAGGATGGTCCGCTTGTCGCTCGCGTTGTCCTTGGAGTTGCTGAGGGTATAGGCGGCGCCAAACTTGAAGCCGTTCTTGTAGCGGCGGTCCGCGCCGAGCTGCAGGCTGTTGTACTTCGAACGGCCGGTCTGCGATCCCTGCCGGATGACGCCGTAGCCGAGGTACGGACGGAGCGCCGCTGAGTTGATTCCCGGGTTCGCCTGAACGGTGCCGGGCCGCAACTGGTTGATGTTGATCTCGCGCTGGAGGTTGCGTCCCTCGCGGTGCACGTAGTTGGCGTCGAGCACGAACCCGAGCGGCAACTGGCTCTGCACGCCGCCGGAGAAGGTGTAGGCGACGGGCGCCTTCGACTCCGGATCGATCGCGGTCATGCCGAGCGGGAGTGCCGCGGCGCCGCCCGCCCCGCCGGGGTTGTCGACCGACCCGTTGCTGACGCTGACCTGCGGCTGGAACGGCGGATTGCCGCCCGCGAGGATGGAGTCGTTCAGTCCCGCGCGGTTGTGGAAGACACCGCCGCTCATCTTGAGGATGGTCTTCTCGTTCAACGCGTAGGCCACGCCGACGCGGGGCTCGAATACGTTCTTGTGCGTCTTCGCGAGTCCCTCAGGGGCGCCGCGGAAGAGCGCGAGCACCGCGGGATCGTTGTAGACGGCGAGGTTGCTGGCCGACGAGGGGAACCCGTCGCCCGGGAGCACGATGCCGTTGTACCGCGGCCCGCCGATGATGCGGCCCGACGTCGGATCGACCACCGCCTGGTTGTTCCGATCGTAGAACTCCGGGTTGAAGGTCGAGATGTTGTTGGTCAGCGAGTGCCAGGGCGGCCAGAGCACGTAGCGGAGGCCGCCTTCGATGGTGAGCTTGCCGGTCGGGCGCCAGGAGTCCTGCACGAAGATGTCGGTCGAGAGCGCGCGCCACTGCGTGAAGGCGCGCTGGCCGATCTCGGCGTAGTTGGTGAAGAGGCCGAGGGCCGCATCCGCCATCCCCAGATTCGAGCGCTGCCCGGTCTGGTTCGTGAACTCGAACCGGCCGTTCTGGTTGTTGGTGCTGCCCGGGATCGGCTGCACGTTGATCTGGTCGAAGTCATCCTCGCCCGAATACTCGAACGAGATGCCGCCCTTCAGCGTGTGGCGATTCTTCACCCAGGTGGTCGTATTGGAGAAGGTCCTGATCGGCCCTTCCGACGAGGACGGATACGGGCCGCCGTCAATCAGTCCGAAGCCGGCGATGGAGATGGTCGGCAGCTTGTCGGCGATCTCCTTGTTCTGCGGGAACAGGTACGGGTAGGTGACGCCGTACTTGCTGCGCTTGTAGAGGTCGCTCTCGAGGACGTTGATGAACACCTGGTCGAGCGCGTAGGTGTAGGTCGCCTCGTTGACGATGTTGTTGCGGATGGTGCTCGTCCAGCTCGCGGTCTGGGTCGTGTTCGGACGATCCCAGTCGGTGCGCGCGTACGGGACGTCGCCGCGGAACGCGTCGATGGCCTTCCAGTTGTACTTGCCGTAGCGGTAGGTGAACTGGTTGCCCGTGTTCAGGCGGTAGTCGAGCCGGATGTTGTCCTTGCGCTGATCCTGCGGGTTGTCGCTGTTGATGAGCGCGTTGTTGGAGTTGCCGCTCTGGAAGCCGGCCGTCGGCTGGGGATACGCGTTGAGGAACGCGAGACCGTTGGCGCTGAGCCGGTTCGGCGGGATGACGTTGTTCGCGAACGGCAGACCTGTCAGCGGATCGCGGATCACCTGCGGGGTGGAGAAGAACGCGTTGGTGCCGAGCAGCTCGCTGAAGTCGCCGACGCGCATCTTCGCGGTAGGCACGGTCAGCGCGCGCGTTTCGACGGCGAGGAAATTCACCCACTCCTGCGCCGCGAAGAAGAACAGCTTGTCCTTCATGAGCGGGCCGCCGAGGGAGTAGCCGTACTGCTTGAAGTCGAACGGCGCGGGGCCGCTGTTCTCAATCGCGTTCGGGCTCTTGTTGCGCGTCCAGGTATTGGCCTGGAGCTTGTCGTCACGATAGAAGAACGAGCCGCTGCCGCTGAACCGGTTGCCGCCGCTCTTCGTGACCATGCGGATCTGCCCGCCGCTGGCGCGGCCGTACTCCGGCATGTAGTCGCCGGTCAGCACCTGGACTTCCTGGATGGCATCGACGTTCTGGATCCCGACAATCGCCCCCTGCGAACGGGTGCGGATGGCGGTGGCGCCGTCGACGGTGATGTTGTTCTCGTCGGAGCGGCCGCCGTTGATGCTGAAGCCGCCGTTGCCGAGGTCCGAGAAGTTGTAGTTGTTGAAGCTGCCGCCGACGACGCCGGCCTTGAGGCCGACCACGCCGATCGGGTTACGGCCGGAGAACGAGAGCTGCTCGATGTCGCGCGACTCGATCGTCTTGCGAAGCGCGGTGTCGGTCTGGAGCACGGGTGACTCGGCGGTGACGGTCACCTCTTCCGTCACGGCGCCCGTCTCGAGCGAGAAATCGAGGCTCATCGAACCGGCCGCGTCGAGCTGGACGTTCTGGCGGAGCGACTTTTTGAAACCCTGAAGCTCGGCGCTGACATCGTAGCGGCCGGAGGACAGGTTGGGGAACGTGAAGAACCCCGTGCTGTCGGTCACCGTGTTCGAACTGGTCTGTGTCTGCTGATTCGTAACGGTAATCGTCGCCCCGGGGACCATCCCCCCTTGCGCGTCCTTGACGCGTCCGGACAACTGCGCCCGGTCGAACTGGGCCGCCGCGGGTGCGGCGACGAGAAGCGCGCATGCCACGAGCATGCAACATCGCCGAATCCACGAGTACGTAACTGTCATTACAACCCTCCCAAGTCGGAATGATCCCGCCTGAAACCGATTTCAGTGCCGATCATGGGGAGGCTACGTCCCCTTGGCCGTCCTGTCAAGGGCCGGGGGAGAGGCTGTCAACGAAGTCTGGTGGTGGCCATAAAAATGCTGAATGCTGAACTCTGAATGCTGAACTCTGAATGCTGAACTCTGAACGCTGAATTCAGCATTCAACATTCAGCATTCGACATTTTATTGGCCTGGCGAAATAGGAATGTCCCCTTTCCGGGGAAGATGCGGGGCGAGGCGCCCCCCCCGCATCCCGGATCAGCCGTCACGGCGCAGGGCGTCGAGGGGGTCGAGGGTCGCGGCGCGGAGGGCGGGTATGACGGCCGCGACGGTGACGCAGCCTGCCAGGACCAGGGCGCTGAAGGCCAGGCCAGGGTGAGGCCGCTGATCGCGGTGAAGGCCGGCGCCTGCGCGAGGCGGCGGATCGACAGCGCCGCGTCGTGCGGCAGGCGGCGCCAGAACAGGCGCGGGACGAACCCGCTGAGGTGAACGCACGCCGCGACACGCCGGCCGGCGAGCGGCCCGATCGATCCCGCCAGCTGTCCCCAGCACCATCGGCGCGCCCGCCGGGATCCATCCCGCACCGCGCGTGCGGCGGCTTCCTCCTCGAGATCCGCGAGCAGCGACTCGCGGCTGTCGCGCGGCGCGAGGAGCGCGATCAGCCACGTCACGGCGCGGGGCACGGGGCTCATCGAGCCGTCCCCGGCCGCCAGCCCCGCATCATGCGTGTGAGCATGTCCGTACTGTGCTGGAGGGCCCGCTTCCCCGCCGGCGTCAGGGTGAAGCACTTCCGGGCCCGTCCGCCCGGCACCGCCTGGGGCCCCGCGACACGGTGCTTCACGAGATCCTTGTCCTGCAGCCGGGCGAGGGTGGCGTACACCGCGCCTATCGCGACGTCCCGCCCAGTGCGCCGCTCGATCTCCTGGCGGATGCTGATGCCGTACGCGTCCGCCCCGACCTGGGCCATCGCCAGCATCACGTAGACCTCGAACTCGCCGAGAAAGTCGCCTTTGGGCATCGATATCTTCTACAAACGCGTACTAGGACGCGTGACGCGTACGGAAGGTTGCAGCCATCGCTACTGGCGCGGCTCCCAGGGCGAGGCCTGGTCCGCCGCGCCATCGAAAAGACATCTTCTAAAGCCGGAGTCTCGCAAGATGAAGCAAGTTGTGCTCGGCCCGGCTTTAGAATCTGTCTTAGCTGCGGCCGCGGAGCGGCCGCCTAGTGAAGCTTCGCCACACCCCGACTCTCGGGTTTGAACTGGTCGGTTTGAGGCGAAGCTTCACTGCCCGATCACGACAGGTGCTTGAGGTTGCGGGCGAGCAGCGCATCCTGCGACGCGCCGGCGCGCGCGCGCGCGGCGTGGGCGCCGTACGCCTGCTTGTCCTTGTCGATCGCGATGAGCGCCGCGGCAAACGCGACAGCGGGATCCGAGGGCCGGGCCTCGATGGCGCGCGCCAGGAACGGCGCGGCGTCGCGCCCCTGCAGGATCTG
>JANOJK010001077.1:0-1753 GCA_031408165.1 Acidobacteriota bacterium
ACGTTGAAGGACCTCGACCGCTACAAGCAGATGGAACGGAAGCTCTATTTCCAGGGGGGAGCGCCGACCGACGCCGAGCGCGACGAGATCTTCCGCCAGGGCAAGGCGGTCGTCGCGGTCACCACCACGATTCACGCGACGGAGATCGGCGCGTCGCAGATGGTCGTGGAGCTGGTGCACAAGCTCGCCACCGACAATTCGCCGCAGGTGAAGAAGATCCTCGACAACGTGATCTTCGTGCTCGTCCCGAGCCTCAATCCCGACGGCCAGATCATGGTGACCGACTGGTTCAACAAGAACCTCGACACGCCGTTCGCCAACAGCCAGATTCCGTATCTCTATCATCCGTACGTCGGCCACGACAACAACCGCGACATGTACATGTTCACGCAGAAGGAGAGCCAGCACACGGCGAAGCTGCTGTGGCACGACTGGTTCCCGGCCGTCTGGCTCGACGAGCACCAGCAGGGCAGCAGCGGCGCGCGGATCTTCGTGATGCCGGCGACCGATCCGATCAACCCGAACGTGCATCCGCTCATCTACCGCTGGAACGGCATCCTCGGCCAGTCCCAAGCCGCCGCGCTGGAGGCTGCGGGCAAGGAAGGGATCATCTACAACTCCACCTATACGAACTTCTGGCAGGGTGCAATGGCGTGGAGCGGCTGGTGGCACAATCAGATCGGCCTGCTGACCGAGGTCGCGAGCGTCCGGGTCGCGGCGCCGACCGAACAGCAACGCGCGGTTCCCGGACAAGCGCCCGCGCCAGGCGGGGGCCGCGGCGGCGGCGGTGGTCGTGGCGGTGATGCGGGAGGCATATTGCCCGCACCGGCCGACACCAATTCACGCACCGAGTACCCGCGCCCCTGGCTCGGCGGCCGCTGGACACTCCGCGACATCGTCGATTACGAACTGATCGCCACGATGGCGCTGCTCGACACGGTGGCGGACCGCCGCGAGACGCTGCTCCGGCAATCTACGAAGTGAACCGCGTGACGGTCGAGGCCGGGAAGAAGGGCGAGCCGGCGGCCATCCTGATTCCCGTCGAGACCCAGCACGATCCGCACGAGGCCATGCACCTGGTCGACAAGCTGCAGATGGGAGGCGTCGAGGTCTACCGGGCGGACGGGGCGTTCGAGGCGGTCGGACAGAAGTACGTGGCGGGGACGTTCGTCATCCCGATGGCGCAGGTCTTCGCGCGCTACGCGAAGGACATCCTCGAGAAGCAGACCTACCCGGAGGTCCGGCGCAGCCCGACCTCGCCGCCGGAGCCGCCCTACGACGTGACCGCCTGGTCCCTCGGCATGCTCCTCGGCGTCGAACACGTCGTCGCGCGCAAGCCGCTCGGGGACGGCGTCAAGCTGACGAAGCTCGATGCGGCGCCGAAGCTGGAAGGCAAGGTCACCGGCAATGGCCCGCGCTTTGTGTTCGACTACCGCGGTCCCGACGCCGCCAAGGCCGTCAACCGGTTGTTGAAGGACGGCGCGCGGGTGGCGATCGAGAACGCCGCGGACCATGTGGACCGCGCGGACGGGTCCCGGAAGTCGTCGGGCCGTTCGTCCCGCGTGTGGGTGCAGAACGCACCGCGCAAGTCCCTCGACGCCGTCGCGTCGGAACTGGGATTGCAGATCAGGACTGCCGAGGGGGCGGCGCCGGCCGGTGCGGCCGCCCTCAAGGCGCCGCGCGTCGGCATGTATTCCCCGTGGACCGGCGGCAACATGGACGAGGGCTGGACGCGCTGGGTCCTCGAGCAGTA
>JANOJK010001078.1:0-4658 GCA_031408165.1 Acidobacteriota bacterium
GCCCGAATGCAAAAGGGGCCGTGCCCGCGGCTGCATTTGCAGCGACGGCGCCCGACCCCTCTGTCCCTATTATAGGCCTGGGTGTCCACATGAGGCAAACGCGGCGGATTACGGGTCTCGTCGAGAACTTACGAAGAGAGGCGTAAACTGGAGGAACCCGGCTCCCGGGGCCCGTCGCGACCGTGGCACGTCCGTTGCTCTAGGCTTCCGTTGGCCGTGTTATAGTGACTTTCCATTCCATGCGCCGACTGATTAGCTTCTCAGTCGTGGTTTTGATCGCCGCCACCGCGGTGGCGCACGCCCAGGAGCGCGGCAAATCCAAAGAGCAGATCGAGTTCGGCATCAAGGTCGCCCAGAACGGCCTCTGGAATGAAGCGCTGTATCGCTGGCAGAAGGCGACGGAGCTGGATCCCACCTATGCGGCGGCGTGGAACAACCTCGCCATCGCGTACGAACACGAGGGGAAGTTCGACGAGGCGAAGAAGGCCTACGAGAAGGCCCTGCAGATCGAGCCGAAGAACCTCATGATCCGGCAGAACTACGATCTTTTCAAAGAAATCAATGACCGCACGAAACGCCGCGCTGGCAAGTAGCCTCGTCCTGACGGGCAGCCTCGCGCTGGCGGGCTGCGCCGGGTTCTACGAGATCCCAATCGAGACGCCGATCCAGCCGAAGATGGACGTGACGGCGTTCCAGCGCGTGCTCGTCGCCGGCTTCATCAGCGGCGGCACCGAGGACGTCGACGCGAACCTGGAAACCGTGCGTCTCCTCCGCAGCCAGTTGCGCTCGAAATCCCCCCTCCGGGTAATCGAGGCGGAAGTGCTGCCGCTCGCCGACATCGCCGCGGCTGAAAGTAGCGCCGCGCGCGACAACGGCACGACGATCACGACCACTTCGACCGGCGTCGCGCCGGTGGGGCCGATCCCGACCGCCGACATGGCGCGCCAGCCCGAGGCGACCAACGGGAGGCCGGATCCGCGCAAGCCGCTCGAGTCGGGCATCAGGAACGAGAAGGACCTCGCGAAGTACGACAAGATTTTTGCGGACGTCGCGTACTGGAAGAAACTGGGCGAGGAATACCAGACGCCCCTCATCGTGACCGGCACCGTGCTCTTCACGCCGCACCAGGCGAACGGCTTCGTGATGCAGAATCGCGAGGTCTACGATTCGTTCGGGCGCCGCAGCGTGATTCCGGTGCGCACGTACCAGGAACGCAAGGGCTTCATCCTGCAGCCGCGCTTCGTCTTCATCGACGGCCGCACGGGCGCGGTCCTCTACTCCGAGACGTTCCACGAAGAGATCCTCTATAACGCGCAACAGAGCGTCCCGGCGCTGTCCACCTACTTCGAACTGATGGACCGCGTGATGCCAAGCTTCCTCAGCACACTCAGCGCCCAGAAGATCCGCGGCACGCGGGTGCTCCTGAAGTAGCCACCAGTTAGCCCGACCTTCAGGTCGGGCGTGCCCACTCAACCACCGGCCAGCTCGACACGCAACCACCGGCCAGCTCGAACACGACCCCTGGCCAGCTCGAACACGCCCGACCTAAAGGTCGGGCTAACTGGTTTGGCCGGGCCGGTTGCCGGGAGCGGCCCGGCATGTTATTCTAGAGTTTTGCCTCGCACAGCAAGGAGTCGGCAGGGTGTTCGCAATCATTGAAAGCGGCGGCCGTCAGGTCAAGGTCACCCCCGGTGCCGTCATCGAGGTCGACCGGATCGACGCCCAGCCTGGTGACGAGGTGAGCATCGACCGCGTCCTGTTCCTCGAAAAGGACGGCGGTGAAATATTCGCCGGCGCCCCCTTCGTGGCCAACGTGACCGTCCTGGCAGTCGTCGATGGCGAGTCCCGCGGCCCGAAGATCCGCGTGTTCAAGAAGAAGCGCCGCAAGGGCATGCGCCGGACCAAGGGTCACCGCAGCACGCTCACGCGCGTTCGGATCAAAGAGATCGTGATTTAGTCATGGCCACAAAAAAAGGGCAGGGCAGCTCCCGTAACGGGCGCGACAGCAACTCGCAGCGCCTCGGCGTCAAGCGGTTCGACGGCAACGTCGTGACCGGCGGCTCCATCCTCGTGCGGCAGCGCGGCCGCCGCTTCCGTCCCGGCCTCAACGTCGGGCTCGGCAAGGACGACACGCTCTTCGCCAAGGTCGACGGCACCGTGAAGTTCAGCGACCACGGCGCGCGCGGTCGGGTCATTTCGATCCTTCCGCTGGAGTAAGCCGCGAGTTCACCGTTGCCGTCGATCGTTCACCGCAGCACCACCCCGCGGTCGCCGTCCCGGACTGTGAACGGCTCCCTGTAAACTCGCCGTGTTTGTAGACGAAGTAGAAATCCACGTCGCGGCGGGTCATGGCGGCAAGGGCGCGCTCAGTTTCCGCCGCGAGAAGTTCGTGCCGCGCGGCGGCCCGGACGGCGGCGACGGCGGTCCCGGCGGCAACGTCCAACTCGTCGCCCAGGCCAACCTCAACACCCTCCTCAACTTCCGATTCCAGAAGCTCTTCGAAGCGGGCAACGGCGCGGGCGGCGAAGGCTCCAACCGCACCGGCAAGACCGGCCACGACATCACGCTGAAGGTCCCGGTCGGCACGCAGGTGTTCAATCGGAGCCCCGACGATCCGACCGAGTACACCCTGATCGCCGATCTCACCGAAGAGGGTCAGCAGCTGGTCATCGCCAAGGGTGGCCTGGGCGGCCAGGGGAACGCGCGCTACGCGACGTCCACCAACCGCGCGCCGCGGCGCACGCAGCCGGGATTGCCGGGCGAAGAGAAGGATCTCCGCCTGCAGCTCAAGCTGCTCGCCGATGTCGGACTCGTCGGCTACCCGAACGCAGGCAAGTCGACGATCATCTCCCGCATCTCGGCGGCCAAGCCGAAGATTGCCGCATACCCGTTCACCACGCTCATCCCCAATCTTGGCGTCGTCGGGCTCTCCGGCGACCGCTCGTTCGTTGTGGCGGACGTGCCGGGGCTGATCGAAGGGGCGCACGAGGGGCACGGCCTGGGACATCGTTTCCTGAGCCACCTCGAGCGGACGCGCGTGCTCGTACACGTCATCGACATCTCGTCGACCGAGGGACGCGATCCGATCCAGGACTTCATTGTCATCACCCGCGAGCTCGCGCTCTTCCCCGGACACGACGCCACGGGCGAACGCCTGCAGGACAAGCCGATCGTCGTCGCCGCCAACAAGGTGGACGCGCTCGACGAGCCGGCCCGGCTGGACCGCCTGCGTCAACATTTGCTGCCCGCCGGCATTCCGCTCTACGCTGTGTCAGCCGTCACGGGCGAGGGGCTGCCGATGCTGCTTGAAGAGGTGTGGAAGAAGCTGGTGGCGCACGCTGCCCCGGCTACCCAGGATCGAGGATCGATGGTCGAGGATCGAGGGTCGAGAACCGAGGATCGAGGATCGATGGTCGAGGATCGAGGGTCGAGGACCGAGGATCGAGATTCGAGGACTGAAGATCGATGAGCGAACGGGTCACCCCGTCCGGTCCTCGGTCCTCGACCCTCGGTCCTCGACGCATCGGCATCCTCGGCGGCACGCTCGACCCGATCCACTGCGGCCATATGGCCGCGGCGGTCGCCGCCCGCGACGCGTTCGATCTGTCCGAGGTGCTCGTTCTTCCTTCAGGCATCCCGCCGCATCGTCCAGTCCGCCCGCTGGCGTCGCCGTTCCACCGGTTCGCGATGGCGGCGCTCGCAGTCTCCGGCGTCCCGGGACTGCTCGCGAGCGACGACGAGCTGCGGCTGGATGGTCCGTCCTACACGGCCGAGACCTTGGACCGGCAGCACGCGCGGGGTCTGACCCCGTCGCAGATTTTCTTTATTACGGGCGCGGACGCCTTCGCCGATATTGCCACATGGAAACGCTATCCCGAGGTGCTCGAGCTCGCGCACTTCGTGGTCGTCTCGCGGCCGGGCCATCGGATCGACGCGCTGCCGTCGCGGCTACCGGCGCTCGCCAGCCGCATGCGGGCGGTGGACCGCGCCCCGACGATCGGCGATACGCCGCGGATTTTCCTGCTCGAGGCGCCGACCCCCGAGGTCTCCTCGACGATCGTGCGCGATCGGCTGCGGCGCGGCCAGCCGGTCGGCGGCCTCGTGCCCCCGCTCGTGGAAACACACATCCTCCAACACTCGTTGTATCCCGCGTTCGCTGAAGCGACGGCGGACAAGTCGGCAAATTAGTTGCATGGCCAAGACCGCGAAGACTGAAAGACGGCGTCCCTCCACGGCCAGGAAGAGGCTGACGGGCGACATCGCGAAAGCGGTGCGCGCGGCGCTCGACAAGAAGGCGCTCGGCGTCGTGGTGCTCGACCTGCGGCACACGCCCGCGTTCACGGATTTCTTCCTGCTCTGCTCCGGGCAGAACACCCGGCAGGTGCAGGCGATCGCCGACGCGGTCGAGGATGCGCTGCGCGCGGTGAAGGTCAAGCCGGCGCACGTGGAAGGCTACAAGCGCGCCGAGTGGATCCTGATGGATTTCTTCACGTTCATCGTGCACGTCTTCACGCCGCAGACGCGCGACTTCTACTCGCTCGAACGCCTGTGGGGCGACGCCGAGCGGATCGAGGTGTCCGACGAGCCTCCGCGCCGCGACTGACGCGTTCCTGCGCCCGCTCGCCGACGGCGCCGTCGCGGTGCTCCTCGCGCCCGTC
>JANOJK010001092.1:0-5243 GCA_031408165.1 Acidobacteriota bacterium
CCGCCGCCGCCGCCGTCCCCGGAGGAGCTCGAGCTCGAACGGGAGATGGAGTACTTCGTGGAGCCGGAAGAGGCGTTTACGAGGGACGAGGTCGAGTAACGTAGGCTTTAGGCTTTAGGCTTTAGGGCGGTGGTGGTCGGCATCACCGCCCTTTTCATTTCTTGCCCCACGAGAACTCGCAGGTGCCCGAACGCATCTTCGCCATCTTCGCGGATATCCCGGCGGAGCGCGAACGCGTTCGACGGATGTTCCGGGACGCCGGACTGTTCGAGCAGCTCGCGAAACCGCCTTCCGTGTCCGCGTTACTGCACAAGATCGCGCTGCCGAATGAGGGGGCCGTGCAACGGCTGACGTTCGCCGCGGCGGCGAACGGCCTCAAGCCGCCGTCGATTCACCGGTACGTGGACCCGACGCCCAAGGAGCTGGCAGCCGCGCCGCTCCTGCGCCCGAGAGCGCACGGGCCCGGGACGGGTCGAGGACACCCTCGAGACGGCACCTCGTACGACGACAGCCATGCCTGTCCCGAGTGCGGCGCGGGGCTCGTCCAAACGTCCCCGTTCAGGGTCCGAAAGACCGAGCTGCCCAAATCATTCCTCGCGACGGGCGTCGCCGACGATCTGCTGCTGCACGAGTCGGTCGCAGGGATTGTCGCATCGGCCGGGATGCGCGGGATGACCCTGCGGCCGGTGCTCGATCCGTCCGGCGCGGCGATTCCGTGGTTTCAGGTCGTCGTCGAGACGACACTGCCGCCGATGCTCGCGAGCTCACGCGGCATGATCCGCGGCCGCGCGGGCGGTGAGCGCCCGTGCGCGCGCTGCGGCCGTGACGGATGGTTCGATACGACCGCCGATCCATTTATTCCGTCGTACCCCCGGTCCGTGCTCGACACGATGCCGGACGCGGCATGGACGTTCGAGCTCTTCGGCACGGGCGCCTGGGCGGAGCCGGTGCACGGCAAGCGATGGCTCGCGAGCCGGCGGCTGATCGTGCGCCCGCGCGTTTATGCCGCGCTGAAGCCGCTCAAGCTTCGCGGCGTCCTTTGGTTTCCCGTCCGCGTCGAATGAAGGCCGACAGGATGCTTAGCGGGTACCAAGCCCATGAATGTGTTTTGGCAAAATGTTGATTTGCAAGGAGCCGGACCGCGCGCCCTCCGGGCCCCGGCAGAAGATTCATCGATGAGACGCATTCGGCCGGTTAAGGAGCGCCGCCTTGACGGAGCACCGCCATGAGCAGGGTTCGCATCGCCCTCGCGAACCTGCGCGTGCCTGCAACGCCTCAGGAGTCCGTCCTTCTGGCGACATCGGCAGTCGCTGAGGCGGGCCGACAGGGCGCGATCGTGATCTGCTTTCCGGAATGCTTCGTTCCCGGCTACCGGTGGCCGGGCGCGACGATGCCATCGCCCGATCCGGCGTTCCTCGAACGGGCGTGGGGCGATGTCGCGGATGCCGCCAGGGCTGCTCACATCACGGTCATATTGGGCACGGAACGCGTGACCGATCGCGGCTTGCAGATCACCGCGTGCGTGATCAATCCGGACGGCACGGTCGCGGGGTGGCAGGACAAGGGCCAGATCGATCCGTCGGAGGAGGCCATCTATCCCGCACTCGCGACCGAGCGTCGGGTGTTCACCGCCGGGCGGTTGACCTTCGGGGTGGTGATCTGCCACGAAGGATGGCGCTATCCGGAGACGGTGCGGTGGGCCGTTCGCCGAGGCGCGCAGGTCGTATTTCACCCACACCTGCATGTCGCCGAACCCGGGAGCTATCGTCCCGTCATGTTCGCCGATCCCGCCAACACCTTTCACGAGAAGGCGATCTTGTGTCGTGCGGCGGAGAACACCTGCTACTTCGCGTCTGTGAACTGCGCGAGCGAAGGTTCCGGGACCACGTCGGCGGTGGCGCGCCCTGATGGCACGCTACAATGCTTTCAACCTTATGGACACGAGGGCCTGCTCGTGACGGATCTGGATCTCGGCACGGCCACCGGACTGCTCGCGGCGCGGTGCCGGACGGACGGCGAGAATGCAGGAAGGTTAGGGGGTTCGCTTGCTGACGATAGCGTGGCTGCTCATTGCGTCGACCGTCTGGCTCCAGCCGGATACCACGGTCGTTCTTGGGCTCGTGGAGCGGGACCTCTCTGGCGACGGCAAGCCGGAGACGCTCCGCGTTGTCGGTGTCGGGCCAACGATCGACAATCTCGATGTCACCTTCACCATCGAGTCTGAGGGAAAAACCATTTACCGCTTCAAGCTGACGCCGCTGACCCGCTCCGAGGGTTTTGACGCAGGTCTCCGGATACTCTCCGCTGAGCAGCATCGCGCCCGGCGCGAGGAGTTCCGGCAATGGTTCTTTGCAAAAGAGAAGTTTCAGCGTCCGGCAGAATTCGTCGACAGCCTTCGCGTGATGTCACGCTCAGGCGTTGCCGAGATTCCCGATGCGATCGCGCGTGACAGGCAGCCTTCAGAGACGCGGGACGGAGGCGAGATCTGGAACGAGATCCGGAACTCGCCTGTGACGATCTTCACATTCTCGCCTGGCGGTGACGCGATCGTGGCGATCGGATGGAGTGCGCGAGCTGGCCGCTTCTACCGGCTCCTGGAGTGCTGCTAACTTGTTCCGCAACGAGGTGCGGATTCGCCGCTCGCGGCGGTTGGAACGTCGACCCGGCCGGACGGCGTGACGCCCTCCCCGGGACGCACGCCGTTCCGGCCCGTCCCCCGCGCGGAGAAGCGTTCATGCGGATCGGGATGTTCGGGTTTCTCATGCTCCTGTTCGCGTGCACGTCGCAACCCGAGCGCGTGTTCGTGCCGGGCACGCGGTTCAGGCATGTGGTCGACGTGCGGACATCACAGGGCAGGTTCGCGGATGCGCGAGTCGGCGAGTGGGTCATTCTGCACGCGCGGCGAACCACCGGGCCATGGACGAACGTCGATCGCAAAAGCCTCGGCCCCGACGGCTGTTGGGTGGGCTTGGCACCGCCGGCCGACGAAGAGGAAGTTGCTACCGACCTGACGTGGGTGGCCGATCCGGCAGGGCCGGGGCAATTCGACAACGGCCTCCGGAGCGATCACACGCGCCGCGTGCGTTTCGCGAAGCCAGGACGCTACACGCTCAAGGCCACGAGCTCGACGTGGTGCAGCCCCAAGGTGCAAAGCCACGAGTTGATTGTCGTCGTGCGGCCGTAGGCGCCGGTTAGTGGGCTTTGGGCTTTGGGCTTTTGGGCGGAGGTGGTCGGCATCACTGCCCTTTTTCTTCGCCATGTCATATTCTTCAGTTGAACGGTCGTCTTTGCCGGAAAGGCTGGCAACGACTGCAGCCGGCGGCAGGAGAAGAGATTACATGCTGGTCACGACCACTCCGGGCATCGAAGGCAAGCGCATCACGAAGTACTTCGGCATTGTCACCGGTGAGGCGATCCTCGGCGCCAACGTCTTCAAAGACGTCTTCGCCGGCATCCGGGACATTGTCGGCGGACGCTCGGCCACCTATGAAAAGGAACTGAAGCGCGCGCGGGATATGGCGATTACCGAACTCGAGACGCAGGCGGAACAGCTCGGCGCCAACGCAGTGGTGGGCGTGGATCTCGACTACGAAGTGCTCGGCGCAAACAACGGGATGCTGATGGTCTCGGCAAGCGGAACCGCCGTCCTGGTGGAGTGAAGGCCACCACCGTCGCATTTCGTTCGTCCCCGTTACGGGTTCCACTCCGGTGCTTCTGAACGATCTGATGCCGGTCTATGACGTCGTCGAGCGCCACCGCACCGTCGTGGACGCTGTGCCGGCCGTCGTCTTCCGAGCGATTCGCGAAGCAGACCTTGGTGGCGAGCCGCTGACCCGCGCGCTCCTCGCTGTCCGCGCCATCCCCGCGGGCGTCATTGCCCTTGCCCGGTCTCCGCGCGCCGCTCGCGCCGAGTGGCGCGTTCGGCGCTCGCGTCGCGGTCAGGGCCTTCGCCTGACCGACTTCGAGCGTGCCGGGTGCCGCGTCGTTGCGGAGCGGGCTCCGGAGGAACTCATGATCGGGCTGCTCGGGAAGTTCTGGACCCCACGAGGCGGGCTGCGCGCCGAGGTGACGACCCTGCTGACATTCGCGACCCTGCAGGTTGGCTACTCGCTTGCCCTGTTCCAGCTCTCGAAACTGATCACGGTCTACCTGGGCCATCGGTACTTCCAGGAGCGCAACACCGGGCGCCGCGCGCTTGGCTCGCTGGTGATGGTCATTGGCGCGATGCTGATCGTCGCCTTCGGCCGCCGCGGCTGATAGCACGCCGATCGGCACAACCCCGCTCGTTGATGCCTTCACCTGGGTGCGAGTTGCCACCCGGTATTCAGCCAGTCGCGCTCCTTGCGGACGAAGATCTCGGTCGCCATCCCGCGTTCCGTTCGTGTCCCTCCGCCGCTCTGCAGATCCATCTCATACGAGGTGTAGAGAATCGCGGTATTGCCGTTAGCGCCTTGCCAGGTCCCGATAGTTCGTCAGCTTTATCCCCCGCCGGGTGAGCACTTCGCGAACCTTCGCGCTGGTCCAGGCTTGGAACACGGCGGCGCGATCCGCGGCGACCCATTCGTAGCCGGCATGGCCGAGGGCCTGCATTTCCGGATCGCCGGTCGACGCATGGTCGATGTGCAGCCAGAGGCCAGGACCCAGTGTCTCGAGTTTTGCGGCCAGCTTGTCAGCCTTCACGGGACCGGGGTCCCTGGCATCGTAGACGCGCCCGAGCGGCTGAATGCCCAGATCCGACGGCACCACCAGGCCGTATTCCTTGCTCAACCTGGCCACGAGACTGGCGACGTCGGCTCCGAGCGACGTGAAACCCATGTGGTTCCAGGTATAGGTGACCTGCGGGAGGTGTCGCTTCGCCATCGTGAGCTGTGCGCGAAGCTCGCGCTCGATCTCCTCCAGGTTCCATTTCCTTTCCTTCAGGCTGCGCCCTGGTGCCGCGCCCGCGCGCGGCTGCACCATCGGGAAGAAATAGCCATCGTCATCGACGATGGAAGGCGAGTACGTGAGCGGTCGCCACTTGATGTTGTCCCACTCGCTCGTGAGCGCCAGGTGCACCCCGACGTCGAGGCCAGGATTCTCTTTCAGCAACCGCGCCGCCTCAAGAAACCAGGGCCCTGGAACAATGACATTGGTGGTGGTCAGGACGCCGTTCTTGAAGGCGTCGATGGTGGCGGTGTTGATCCCGTGCGCCGCGCCCATGTCGTCCCCCTTCACGATCAGGCGAATGTCCGGGGACGCGGGTT
>JANOJK010001105.1:0-8247 GCA_031408165.1 Acidobacteriota bacterium
ACGTACCCCAGGCGGTTGCGGCTCGCGCGCGCGACGTAGTCGCGCCGCTCCGCGACCCACTGCCGGTAGCGGAGCCCGCGCTCGGTGACGGCGGTGACGGGGCGCACCGCGACGTCTCTCCCCCCCTCGCCCGACGCGTTCTTCGCGATCCGGAGAACGGTGCGGCGGTTCGTCTTGTTGTCGAGGAGCGCGTCGAGGTTGACGCGCGGCCCGAGCGGATCGCCGTCAATCGCGAGCAGGTAGTCGCCGCGCTGGATCGCCCTTGGCGCCGAAGCCTCGGAGGCGGCCGGTGCGAGCGCCGCGGGGCCGAGCGTGACGATGCCGGCGATCTTGAGCCGGCCGGCGGATTCGTATTCCGCCCGATCGAAATCGAGCCCCAGGTGGCCGACGCCCCCGCCGCCCGCCGCGCCCGCGGGAGGAGCGTTGATGCCCAGGTGCGATGCGTTCAGTTCGCCGATCATCAGCGACGCGATGCGCCGCATCTCGTCGGGCGTGCGCGCGCCGGCGATGAACGGCTCCACCTGCGCGCGGGCGGCCGCCCAATCGACGCCGTTGAACGCCGGATCGAAGAAGTGGTCGCGCAGCAGCCGCCAGGCCTGGTCGAAGACGACCGCCTTTTCCTTCGCGAAGTCCACGTCCAGCTCCGCGGTCACGCTCACGGGGCGCGGCTCGCGCTTGTCGAGCGCCACCGCGTGGATCCGCCCCTCGTCCAGGTAGAAGACCTCCTTGTTGTCGGGGCTGAAGGAGACGTCCGCCTTCGCGCCGGCGGTCGCGGTGAGCTGCTTCGCCACGGGGCGCTCGCGCGCGGTCTCGTCGATCGGCCACGTGTACAGGTTGGTCTGCCCGGCGGCGCCGGCGATCAGGACAACGGTCTTGCCGTCGGGACTGATGAACGCTTCGCCGACCTCGAGACCCGTGGGCAGCAGCGAGAGACGCTGCCGGATGTTGTCGAAGACGATCTCCGTGGGTTTCGCCGGCGCGGCGGGTTTCTTGTCCTCCACCTCCCCCGCCTTCGCCCGATCGGTCTTCGCCGTATCCGGCTTTGGCGGGGCTTCGTCAGCCGGCGGGGTCGTCGGGGCCGGCTTCCTCGGTCCCTGTTCCTCGTTGAAGAGGTCTCTGAACTGATCCTCGCGGAACTTCGGGGTGCGCAGGATCAGGTCGACGCGCGCGAGCTGCGGGGTTTCGGTCCGCTGCCCCGTGTCGAACAGCAGGAAGGTGCCGTCGGGCGACCACGTGACGGCGGTCGCATTCGCGTTGGCGAGGAAGCTCACGGGCTTCGCCTCCCCGCCGGCAGCGGCGACGACCGCGACGTTCGTGAAGCCGCGGGTGCCGGCCGAGAAGAACGCGAGCCACTTGCCGTCGGGTGACCACGCCAGGGGCCGTCCCACCTCGAGCGGGTCCGCGATGATTCCCTTCGCGAGCGATCGCTCCTTCCTGCCCTCGATCTCGATCACGCGCAACTCGGTGCCGCCGCGCACGAACGCGACGGACTTGCCGTCTGGCGAGAACCGCGGCGCATAGTCCCCATCGTCCATCGCCTGCGGTGAGCGTGCCGCCGCAGCCATCGGAGTCGAACCCGTGATCTGCGTTTCCTTGCCGGACGCGAAGTCGTACACGAAGAGACGCGCGGGGCCGGCCGCGACCCCCTCGGTGGACGCGTGGCGCTCCGACGCATACACCAGCGTGCGGCTGTCGGGGGACCACGCGGGCTGCGATTCCGCGGCGGGCGTGATGGTCACGCGGGCCGCATCGCCGCCGTCCTTCGCGGACGCGGCGAAGATCTCGCCGCGTGCGGCGAACGCGACCTTCTTTCCGTCGGGCGACAGCGCCAGATCCTGGAACGTGTTCGTGAGCCGCAGGTGCTCGACGGCGGGCCCGGACGGCGCGCCCAGCCGCCTGATCGGGATCTCGGCCGACGTCGCGCTCGCCGTGTCCAGCTTCCAGATCCGGAAGTTGCGCTCGAACACGATGACGTCGGCCCGCGCCGTCGCCGACGGCCACAGCACGCGGCCGTCCGTGAACCGGGTGACCTGGCGGGGCGCGGACCCGGCGGCCGTCGCGAGGTGCCAGATGTTCTCGGTCCCTCCGCGATCCGACATGAAGAACAGCGACGCGCCGTCAGCCGCCCACATCGGCCACAGATCCTTGGCCCCGCCGTTCGTCAGCGCGCGGTAAGAGCCGGGCGCATCCGCGGCGGTGAGATCGCGAAGCCAGATTTCGGCTTCGTCGATATGGCTGTGGCCGCGCCGCCACCACTGCCCTGACGCAATGCCGCGAGCGGACATCGCGAGCATCTTTCCGTCCGGCGACACCGCCGAGAAGAACTCGTTCGCATAGCGATCGCCGCTGACCGCCATCGGCGTGCCGCCTTCCGCCGCCACCCGATAGACGTCGTTCATGCCCCCCGATAGATCGTGGCCGTTCGAAAAGAAGTAGAGCCACTTGCCGTCCCGCGACCATCCATCGAGCTGTTCCGCCCCATCGTCATAGGTGACCCGCCGGACATCGCCGGTGGCGAACGAGAGGACGTAGATGTCGCCGCCGCCGGTGCGCGTGGACACGAACGCGAGCTGCTTCTTGTCCGGGGCGTAGACGGGGCGGGACTCGGTCGCCCCGTTCGACACGAGAAGGCGCGCCTCGCCGCCCGCGGACGGCACCGTCCAGATGTCGCCGCCCGAGACGAAGGCGATCTCGCTGCCGTCGGGCGCGATGCCGGGATCCGCAAAAGCCGCTTGCGGCGCGGGGGCGGAGCGGGCCTGCGCGAGAAAGGCGAAGGAAAGCGCGCACAGGAGCAGCGAACGGTGCATAATGCGGCGACTCTATCGCAGCAGGAGCATCCATGGCCACCCACGTGAAAGTACTCGGCGTTCTCTACATCGCCCTCAGCGCAATTGGCGTGGCCTTCGCGCTGTTCCTGATGCTCGCGGTCGGCACCGCGAGCTCGATCGTCGGGCTCAACGCGGAACCGCGCGATGCGGCGGTCGCGCTGCCGATCATCGGGATCGCAGGCGGCGCGCTCGTCGCCTTCCTCCTCGCCTTGTCGGTGCCCGGTCTCATCGTGGGGGTCGGGCTGGTGAAGCTGAAGCCCTGGGCGCGGATCGCCGCGATGGTGCTGGCGATCATTCAACTCATCAACATCCCGCTCGGCACGGCGCTCGGGATTTACGCGTTATGGGTCCTCTTCAACAAGGATACCGAGCGTCTGTTCGACGGCACCCCCGTCGCGGTCGCCTAGTGAAGCTTCGCCTCAAACCGACCAGTGAAACCCGAGAGTCGGGGCGTGGCGAATGTTCACTAGGCGGAGCTTCGTTAGTGTCCGGGCTGCAGGTCCATATCTTGCAAGCTCGACTGGTGGATGGCATCTCATACCAATAGCGGGGAGTGGCAGAGCTTCGAGGCGCGCATGCGTCAGCGTCGCGCCGCCCGCTTGGCCCTGCGTGCGGAGGCGGCCGCCGATGCGGGCTGCGAGGAAGAAGCGCGAGCTTGTCTCGATGAGGCGCGCGGCCTGGTCCCCTCCCTGGCGGCGTACGAGGGCGTCGAAGAGAAATTACGCGGTCCGTCGCAGCCTGTAGCGTCCGCCTTGCCTGGCCTGCTCGCAGGCGACGACAGCCGATGGGCCGGCGGGTCGCGAACGGTCGTAACTGCGGCCGCCGATGCTGGCTACGCGGAAGAAGCGCGAGCGTGTCTCGATGAGGCGCGCGGCCTCCCCCCCTCCCTGCCGGCGTATGAGAGCGTCAAAGAGACAGTACGTGATGCGTCGCAATCTGTAGCGTCCGCCTTCCCTGGCTTGCAGGCAGGCGAAGGCGGCGGGAAGGCCGGAGTGTGGCGAAAGCTGGTACCTGCGGCCGCCGCCATCCTCCTGATTCTGACGACCGCCGCCCGTGTCGACGGACCCGATCCGATGAAGACGGAGCGTGAGTTCCGCGGCGGCTCGACGCCCGTTACCGCCGCCGATCTGACGGGAAGCGCGAGCGTCTCCTCCCCCCTGCAGGCCGATACCGCAGAAGGACAGGCGAAGGACGCGACACACGATGAGAGAGCACCCGCGACAAGGGCCGCTGAAAAAGCCGAGCCGGTCAGCACGCCGCCGCCCGCGCCGATAGCGCAGCCACAGACTCCTGTAGCTTCCCCCTTTGCGGCCCTGAGCGCAGGTGAAGGCATGCGGAAGTTCGAGATTCCATCGCCGGGACCGAGCCCGCGCGCCGTCTCCACTCTCGGGCTCGGGGCGGCAACCCCCGCTGAACCCCCGGCGCCGAGTGCAGAGCGGGCGACAACCGGGACCACAGCGGCAGCGCCGGCGCCAACGCCGATAGCGGCGCTCCCCGGGCCTGCCGTGGAGATCGCAGCGCCTGCCGCGCCCCCGCCCGCGGCGGCGCCCCTGGCCGCGGCGGCGCCCCCGGCCGCCGAACTCTCGCAGGAGCCGCTCGTGCGCCGCACGCTGAACCAGTATGCCGCGGCGTACTCCGCGCTCGATGCGAACGCTGCGTCCCGTGTCTGGCCGCGTGTCGATCGCGGGGCCCTCTCCCGGGCGTTCGAGACCCTGGCCTCACAGCAGGTGTCACTCGGCGACTGCCGGGTCGACGTGACGGGCGCACGCGCCCGCGCGGTCTGTTCCGGCTCGGCCACCTGGGCGCCGAAGATTGGATCGGGATCGGCACGCACCGATGCGCGCCGGTGGGACTTCGAGCTGGCGAAGACCGCCGGCGGCTGGGAGATTGTCAACGCGCGGGTTCAGAAGAGGTAGTCAATTGCGATCGTCGGCGTCAAGGGTCCGCTGAGCCCTCCTTTACCGATCCGCCACCGGACCTGCCCGGTCACCACCATCGTGGCGGCCGCATTCCATTTCACGCCGGCGATGGCGCTGGAGAGCGTCACCGGCGACACGCCTGGCACGAGCCGCAGCGTGTTGACTCCGTTGAATGTCGGGTGCGCCGCGGACGCCGCCACGACCTCGCGCAGGTCGGACAGCCGCCGCAACAGCAGCTCCCCGGCGACCGTCACGCGCGGCGTGGCCGCGACCGTCAATGCGCCCGAGCCGCTGAATTCGTCGGATACGCCGCCGCGGACGATGGCGGTGTTCCCGTGGAACCCGACACGGGCGTTCTCGACGGACCCGACCGCCATCAGTTTCACCGCGGCCCGTCCCGCACCAAGCAGCCGCGTCTCGTCGCCGGTCGGAAGCCGTACCTCGCCGGCGACCGCGAACCCGCCGGTGGGAAAGCTGGCCAGGCGATACTTGGCGCGCACCGCGGCGTCGGCGAGGCCGCTCGCATCGGCGCGTCCACTGGCCTGCACGAACTCCTGACCGCGATAGACGTTCACGCGCGAGCCTTCGAGGCGCAGTTGCACGAGCGGCAGCGCGCCGCCGATTTCCAGGCGGTCGGTCACGCCGAAGGCGCCGAATACGGTGAAGGTGCTGGTACGGATCCGGAGCGTCAACGCTTCCCTGTCGAACGGTTCGGATTCATCGGCGAACTGGTTGGCGGTCGTGATGAGCGTGCCGTCGCGCAGGTGGAGGCCCTCGAGCCGATCGTAGCCCGCGGTCGTTCCCGAGGCGCCGAACGAGGCGCGACCGCGCCCGCTCGTCATCGCGCGCTCGACGAAGAAGGTCCCGAAGCTGTCGCTCACGCGCCGCATGGTTCCGAGCTCGGAATCGAGCCGGTAGACGAACCCGCTCGACGAGGTCGCAATGGGCACCGTCGCGAGGCTGACGAGCAGCGCGCGCGCAATCGTGTCCCGCGTCGCCGCCGCCGCCGTTCGATCCCGCAGGAGGTCGTCGGTCTGCACCGACTGGTTCGTGACCAGAAAAGACAGCACGTCGGCCGGCGTCTGCGCCGCCGCGGGGGCCGCCCACAGCAGGACCCCCGCCAGCACGAACCACCGCGTCATTTCTTGTCCACCTCGATCGAGGTCGCCGTCACGCTGCCGTCGGACTGAACCTCGCCTCGCACGTCGATCTGCCGTTCATCCCTGATGTCGCCGCAGGACCCCTTGGTGTACCTCGTAGACGAGTTGGTGCGCACGGCGGTGTTCCTCACCGTGAACCGCAGCGACGGACACGATCCACGCAGGTCGTCTATCCGGCCGGCCAGGTCGATCGTCTTCGGGGGCGGCGGAGGCGCAGGCGCCGGTGCCGGAGTGGGTGCAGGCGTCGGCGCCGGAGTGGGCGCGGGCGTCGGTGCGGGTGTGGGCGCAGGCGTCGGCGCCGGAGTGGGCGCAGGCGCCGGTGCCGGCGCGGGGACCGGGGTGGGCGGCGGCGCAGGTGCCGGCGCGGGCAGCGGGGCGCTCAGCTGCCGGAGCACGATATGTTGCGGGCCGATAGTCAGCGTGACGCTTCGCTCCGCGCTGGCGTTCGGCCCAACGGTGACGTTCACGATGCTCTCACCGGACCCCGATCGTGGCGCCAACGTGACCCACGGCGCGTCGGCTGCCGCCGTCCACGCGCAGGCCGCGTGGGTGCGCACGTCGATGCCGGTCTGACCGCCGCTTGCGGCGATCGCGCTCGACGGGGCGGAGATGCGGTACTCGCATGCCGCGCCGTTCTGGCCCACATCGACCTGCTGATCGCCGACGACAATCGCCGCCCGGCGCGTCGCCGGGTCCGCGTTGGGGGCCACGCGGTACGCGACCGTGCCGTCTCCCTGACCTTCCCTGCCCGCGGTGATCTCAATCCATGAAACCTGCGCTGACGAGGTCCAGGCGCACTCGCGTGCGGCGCCGATCGAGAGGGAGCCGGTGCCGCCGGCCGGGGTGAACGCCGGCGGAGTGCCCGTGATCGACAACTGACAGCGAGCGGGCGACGGCGCTGCGACGCTTGTGACTGTGACGGCCGAGCTGCCACATCCATACGCCGCGCTCACCGCAACTGCGGCTGATAACAGCAGAGCTCGAGACCTCGTCCTCACCGGGCTGCTCCCATTCAAGCCACGCTCCAGCGACAATAGGGGTTGAGAGGGATGAAGAAGCCGATACTGGGTATCGTGGTCGCGCTTGTGGGCAGCGCGGCCCTCATTTCTGCCGCTCAGGATTCCACTTGCCACGCGCGAACGGGGAATGAGATCCGCTGGATGAGCGTCGCGCCGTCCGAGGACCACGCGGACGTCGATCGGTGGTGCAGGGCAGTCGGACCGCCCGCGCGCATCAGCGGCAGACGCACGGAAGATCATGCCGGGCCGCCCGTCATCGTCACATGGAACACGCACGTCGGCGCCGGCGACATCGATCGCCTCGTGGCCGATCTGCGGTCCGGCCGCCTCACCGGCGGACCGCCGGTGACATCGTTCGTCCTGCTGCTGCAGGAGGTGTATCGCGCCGGCCCCGCAGTGCCCTCCCAGGTCCAGTCGGGACGATGGGCCTCGCCCCAGCGGCCGCGAGGCGACGGGGGCCGCCGCGACGACGTGGTGGTGACCGCAGCCCGGTTAGGACTCGCGGCCTTCTACGCGCCGTCCATGCGGAACGGCCCGCCCGGCGCCACCGACGAGGACCGCGGCAACGCCATACTCTCGTCGATGCCGCAGTCGGACCTTACGGCGATCGAGCTCCCGCTCGAGCGGCAGCGCCGCGTGGCGCTCGGAGCGACGGTCGGCATCACCATCCGGGGCGGTGCGTCCGTGCCGGTGCGCGTCATCTCCACGCACTTCACGAACATGGTGATGCGCCACCTGTGGCCGCTCTCGGGGTCGGGACGGTTGCGCCAGGCGCGGGCGCTCGCATCCGTGCTCCCCTCGGACGGACCACTCGTCGTCGGCGGCGACTTCAATACCTGGTTCGGGTATCGCGACGCCGCGTACAAGCAGATGGCGGAGAACATGACGGCCCCTTCCTCGGACGACCGGCGCGCCACGTTCGGGCCGATGCGCCTGGATCACGTGCTGGTGCGTCTCCCGGACGGCTGGCGCGCGTCGGTCCGCCGCGCGGGCAGCCGCTACGGATCCGACCACTATCCGCTGGTCGCAACGCTCGAACCATCGATGTAGACAGGAACACCGGACGGGCCAACACTTGCTTCATTCGCAAGGACACGGGCTTTAGAAGATGTCTCTCTAGAGGCTGGCAGGGTGTTGAAGAGTGACACCACGAGACGACTAGTTCAGCAAGGCACCAAGGCACGAAGCAGAACTACTATGGGCGGCGTGGAGTCGTCCACTTTTTCAGCAACCTGCCTAGAGAGGCGCCGGTCGAATCGGGGCTTCAGCCCGCCGCCTCGACGGAAGCCTGAAAGGGCTGCGCGAGATGCAGGCGGCCTGA
>JANOJK010001143.1:0-4508 GCA_031408165.1 Acidobacteriota bacterium
CCGCCGCGCTCCGGCAGCGGCTCGCCGACGTGCGACCGCAGGCACCCCTTCGACTCGAGCCGCTCGAGCGCGGTATAGAGCGCCCCCCGCGCGACCTTCCGCCCCGTCTGGGTCTCGATCTGCTCGAGGATCGGGACCGCATAGGCGTCATCCCCCAACCGGAGGACCGCCAGCAGCACGATTTGTTCGAACTCCCCGAGGTAGATCTCAGTCATATGCCTGCATTGTAGGCTATATACGCGTGCGTCGCGAATGCAGTTCACTTGGCCGCGACGGAACTGGAGGTTGGAGGTTGGTGGTTGGGGTTGGAGGACGGAGGTCGGAGTTCGGAGTTCGGAGGTTGGAGGTTGGAGACTGGAGCGCCCGGGCTCCCGCCCAACCTCCAACCTCCAGCCTCAAACCTCCTCGAAACCTACTTCTGCGCCTGCAGCTTCCTGGAAACAGCCTGCACCTGGTCGAGGACGCGGAGCAGGTTGCCGCTCCACAGCTTGGCGATCTGGGGCTCGGTGTAGCCGCGTCGCACGAGCTCGAGCGTCACGTTGAAGGTTTCGTCGGCGCCGTTCCAGCCGTCGACGCCGCCGCCGCCGTCGAAGTCCGACGAGATGCCGACGTGATCGATCCCGACGAGCTTCACCGCATAGTCGAGGTGATCGATGAAGTCCTTCACGGTCGCGCGCGCGGGCGCTGGAAACTTCGCGTTGACGTCCCCCAGCTTTTTCTGCAGTTCGGCGCGCTGTTCGTCGGTCAGTGCCGCGAGCGCGCTGGCGCGCCCGCCCCCCCGTCCCTGCCCGCGTCCCGCCGCATCAGCCGGCGCGCCGGCCGCCGGTGGGGCACCTGCCGTACTCGGCGCCGCCTGCCCTGCCCCTGCCGAAGGGGCCTGCCCTGAGCCTGTCGAAGGCGCGCCACGTCCGCTCGCGCACGGACTGGGCGCCCCACCCTGCGCGCCGCGTGCGCCGCGTCCTCCGCCTGCGCCGCCGAGGGGCGTGCCCTCCGGCAGGCTGAACTCCCTGCGGACCGCGTCGAGCGCGGCCGCGCGTTCCGGCGAGTCCGTGGCCACCTTCACATAACCGTTGAACGCGACGGTCTGCATGACGCCGCCGTTCTTCTTGAGGGCGAGGAGCTGCTCGTCGTCGAGATTGCGGCTGTGGTTCGCGAGCGTCCGCACGGAGGAGTGGGACGCGATGATCGGCGCCGTCGTGATCGCGAGCGTCTGCATCATCGACGCCTTCGAGGGGTGCGAGACGTCGATCATGAGACCGACGCGGTTCATCTCCGCGATCACCTGCTTGCCCAGTGGTGACAGGCCGTTCCATTTCCACCCGTCGCGCTCGCCGGTGTTCGAATCGGAGAGTTGGCTGTGGCCGTTGTGGGCCAGCGACATGTAGCGCGCGCCGCGGTCGTGGAACTCCTTGACGCGCGCGAGGTCCTCGCCGATCGGGTAGCCGTTCTCGACGCCGATGAACGCGACCTTGCGGCCCGACGCGTAGATCTTTCGTGCGTCGGCGGACGTCAGCGCCAGGCCGATCTTGTCCGGCGCAATCTGCCCGGTCAGCCGGTGGATGGCCTCGAACTTCTCGATCGCCGACCTGTAGGCGCGATCGTAGCCCGCAGGCGTGAACGCGTCCGGGCCCGTGTTCTGACCCACGTAGACGATGAAGAAGGAGGCGTCGAGGCCTCCTTTGATCATCTTGGGGAGATTGACCTGGTTGCCGAGGTCCTGCGTGTAGTTGCACTCGGCCGTGAAGTTGCTCGGATTGATGTCGTCATGCGTGTCGAGGGTCAGCACGCGCTCGTGAATCCCCCGCGCCTTCCGTGTGACGGCATCGTCTTGTGCCACCAGCGCGGCCGTGCTCAACAGGGCCGCGCAGGCTGCGGCCGGCCAGATCCGTGAAATCCCGCTCATCCGCCCTCCCCATGTCCGCGCATCATATTAGTATTCCGGGTATGGCCCGATATGCGCTCCGCGTCAACGGCAAGGACCGCGAGGTGGACGCCGAGCTTGGGGACAACCTCCTGTCCGTGCCGTGACCTGCCTTCGCCGCGACGCGGCCTCGGCGGCCTCGCCGCAGCCCCGCGTGTGACGAGTGGCGGGGCGGACGCAGGCGAAAGTGTGAAAAATCTATGGCGGGCCCGCCCGCCGAAGCCCGCGACGTGTCGAGCGGGCGAAGGCGGGTAAGCCGATCGCCCCCGCGCGGCGTCTTAGAAGGATAGAATCGGCTCCCAGAGACCCCGTTGTTCGAAACGCTGTTCCAGTTCCTGTTCGAGTACCGCCTTCACGTCTTCCGCCAGGGTGAGTTCCGCTTCGCCCCGCCGGCCGGCGCACCGGTGGCCGCTGTTGTCGTCATCGCCGCGCTGGCGATGGCGTTTGTCAGCTACCGCCTGCTGCGCTCGCGCGTGCAGTGGCGCGAGCGCACGATGCTCGCCGCGCTGCGCGTCGCCGCGCTCGCCATCATCCTCTTCTGCATCTTCCGGCCCGTGCTCGTCGTCAAGGCGGCCGTCGCCCAGCAGAACGTCATCGGCATTCTGATCGACGATTCCCGCAGCATGCAGCTTCCCGAGAGCAACGCCGGGACCGGCACCCGCGCCGAGCGCGTCCGCCAGAGCTTCGGCAATCCCGACAGCCCGATCATGAAGGCGCTGTCGGACAAGTTTCTCATCCGCACGTTCCGCTTTTCCTCCTCCACGGCACGCGTCAGCGCGCCCGGCGACCTGACGTTCAACGGCACGCAAACGCGCCTGGCGAACGCCATCGACAGCGCGCGGCAGGAGCTGGCGGGGCTGCCGGTGTCGGGCCTGGTGCTCGTCACCGACGGCGCCGACACGACCGACGCCACGGTCGCCGACGCGCTGCTGGCGTCGAAGGCGGAGGCGCTGCCGGTCTTCACGGTGGGCGTCGGGCAGGAAACGCTGTCGCACGACATCCAGGTCGCGCGCGTGCAGACGCCGCGCACGGCGCTCAAGGGCACGTCGCTGCTGGTGGACGCGGTCCTCACGCAGACCGGCTACGCGGGCCAGACCGTGACGCTCGACGTCGAGGACGGCGGGCGCATCGTCGGATCGCAGCCGGTCCGGCTGCCCGCCGACGGCGACCCGGTGTCCGTACGGGTGCGCTTCACCGCGACCGAGGCGGGCCCCCGCGTGTTCCGGTTGAAGGTGGCGCCGCAGGCCGGTGAGGTCGTCACGCAGAACAACCAGCGCGACGTCCAGATCGACATCCGCGATCGCAAGGAGCGCCTCCTCTATTACGAGGGGGAGCCGCGCTTCGAGATGAAGTTCGCGCGGCAGGCCGTCAAGGACGATCCGAACCTGCAGCTGGTCACGCTTCAGCGCACCGCCGAGAACAAGCACCTGCGCCTCGACATCGACGCCGCCGGCGTCGAGCTCGCCGCCGGCTTCCCGAAGACGCGCGAGGAGCTGTTCGCCTATCGCGGCCTGGTGATCGGGAGCGTCGAAGCGAGCGCGTTCAACGCCGATCAGCTGCGGATGATCGCGGAGTTCGTCGACGTGCGCGGCGGCGGGCTGCTGCTCCTCGGCGGCGGGCGCGCCTTCGCGGAGGGGGGCTATGCCGGCACCCCGCTCGCCGAAGTCATGCCCGTGACCCTGGGGAACAGCGGCGGCGCGTTCACGCACGTCAAGGTGCACCCGACCCGCGCCGGGCAGGCGCACGCGGTCACGCAGCTCGGCGACACGGAGCAGGCCTCCGCCGAGCGCTGGAAGAGCATGCCGCCGCTCAGCACCGTCAACACCATTGACGTCCTCAAGCCCGGCGCGACCGCCCTGCTGTCCGGGACCGACGATCGACGCCGCGAGCGGGTGGTGCTCGCCTACGAGCGCTACGGGCGCGGGAAGTCCGTCGCGTTCCCGGTGCAGGACTCCTGGATGTGGCAGATGCACGCGACGATCCGCACGGAGGATCAGACGCACGAGAACTTCTGGCGCCAGCTCCTGCGCTGGCTCGTCGACGGCGTCCCCGACGCGGTCGAAACGCGGCCGCTGACCGATCGCGTGGAGCCGGGCCAGCCGGTGGCGCTGACCGCCGACGTGGTCGATCCGCGGTTCGTGGAGCTGAACGACGCGACGGTCGTCGCGCGCGTGACCTCCCCGTCGGGGAAAACCGTGACGGTGCCGATGCAGTGGACCGGCGAGAGGAACGGCCAGTACCGCGCCAGCTTCCCGACGGGCGAAACGGGCTGGTACCAGGCGAAGCTCGACGCCACACGCGACGGGAAGACCGTGGGGTCGGCCGTCACGCACGTCCGCGCGGTGCCCGACGACGCGGAGTACTTCGACGCGACGATGCACGCGCCGCTCCTGCAGCGCATCGCGAAGGACACCGGCGGCCGCTTCTACAGGGCCGACGCCACGACGTCCCTCGCCGACGATTTGAAGTACTCGGGGCGCGGCGTCACCGCGGTCGAAGAGCGCGAGTTGTGGCACATGCCCATCCTGCTCATGGCGCTCGTCACCATCCTGTGCGCGGAGTGGGGACTCAGGCGGATGTGGAGGCT
>JANOJK010001148.1:0-6494 GCA_031408165.1 Acidobacteriota bacterium
GCCGGTCTGGCCGGTGTGGCTCGCGGGCGCCGCGTGCGAAGCGCTCTGCGCTCCCTTCGGCATCGAGCCGCCGCTCTACCGCCGCCGCGTCGATTTCTTCACCAAGAGCCGGGCCTTCGACATCACACGCGCGCGCCAGGAGCTCGGCTTCGCGCCCGCGGTCGGCCTGCGCGACGGGATTCACAGGACGATGGCGTGGTATAGGGCGCAGGGCTGGGTCTGAGCGCCCGCCATGGTCACGGCCGACGGCTGCCTTTGCGGCCACCGTGATCTTTGTGAAATCGCCGTGGCGCTGACGATAAAGCGCGGGGATCTTCCGAGGACGATCAGGAGGAGGATCGCGAGAATGATCCAGCGGGGCATCCGGCGCACTATCATATAGCCGCCTCAGATGTCTGAAATCCCGCGCGCGCAGGATCAGTTGTTCTCGACAGGGGGCTCGGCCCGCGAGAAGTACTCGGCGTTCGTCATCGGCCGGCCCGGATGGGGGCCGCTCCTCCGCTACGAGCTGGTCCAGCAGCTGTCGCAGCATGTGCCGGGCGCACTCGGTTTCGTCCTGCGCCGGGCGCTCTTCCCGTCGCTGCTGGGGGCCTGCGGGCGCAACATCATCTTCGGCCAGAACGTCGTGCTCAGGCACCCGCACAAGATCCGGATCGGCGACAACGTGGCGATCGACGACAACTGCCTGATCGACGCGAAGGGGGACGCCAACCGCGGCATCACCATCGGCAGTGGTGTGTTCCTCGGCCGCAACTCGATCCTGTCGTGCAAGAACGGCGACATCGAGATCGCCGACGGCGCGAACGTCGGCTTCAATTGCGAAATCTTCTCGGCCAGCCGCGTGACGATCGGCAAGGACACCCTTCTGGCCGCGTACTGCTACGTCATTGGCGGCGACCACGACGTCAGCGATCCGTCGGCCGCGGTGCTCGCGCAGGGACGCCGATCGGCGGGGGTCGCGATCGGCGCCGGCGCGTGGCTGGGGGCCGGCGCGAAGATTCTCGACGGCGTGACGATCGGCGACCGCGCGATCATCGGCGCGGGCGCGGTGGTGCGCGACGCGGTGCCAGCCGGCGCGATCGCCGTGGGGATGCCGGCGCGCGTCGTGGGGCAGCGCGATACCCCCCGGGCGGGGAACGCTTGAGCGGCCCGCGGCCTGCTCCGCCGAAGGCGCGCGGCAGCGAAGGCGGGCTCCGAGGTGACGGCCCGCCGTCGCCGCTGGGCGGCTACCGCGAGGCAATCGCGGGCACAGGTCGCCCGCGATTGAACGTCCTCCAGGTCTGCGATCACCTCGGCTGGGAGGGGTCGCGCATGCACGGGGTGAAGCGCCTCTTCAGCTGGATGATTCCCCGGTTCGATCCCGCGCGCTACAACGTCGCCCTCGTGAGTCTGCGCAAGAAGGACCTCTCGGAGGAGACGCTCGAGTCGATGGGCATCGACATCTCGTACCTCCACAGGTCGAAGTTCGATCCAGCCACGCTCACCGCGCTGCTGAAGGTGATGGATCGGCAGCGGACCGACATCCTCCACCTCCACGGATACGGGGCGACCACGTTCGGGCGGCTCGCCGGCCTGATGCGCGGCCTGCCGACCATCCTGCACGAGCACGCGAACTTGACCGACACGCCGTGGTTCCAGAAGGTCGCCGACCGCATCCTGGCCCCGGCGACCGACATTGCGATCGCGGTGTCGAAGAGCACCGCCGATTTCGTCGTCCGCGCGCGGCAGATGCCGCCCGAGCGGGTGAAGGTGGTGTACCTCGGCGTGCCGCTCGAGGAGTTCAGCCGGGCGCGGTCGGTCGAGGAGATCGCCGCCGCGCGGCGCGAGCTCGGCGTCGCGCGCGACGAGTGCCTGGTCGGCAGCATCACGCGCCTGCACGACTCGAAGGGCAACGCCTACCTCGTCGAAGCCGCGCGGGCCGTGCTCGCCGAGCGCCCCCGGACGCGCTTCCTGGTGTTCGGCGAGGGGCCGCTCCGGCCCGAGCTCGAGGCCCGCGCGCGCGCGCTCGGCTTTGCGGACCGCTTCGAGTTCAGCGGCTTATCGCGCGACGTCGCGCGCGTCGTCTCGGCGTTCGACGTGAGTGTCTTCCCCTCGCTCTGGGAAGGCACGCCCCTCACGGTGTTCGAGGCGCTCGCGATGGGAAAGCCGATTGTCGCGACCGACGCCGACGGCCTCGTGGACGTCCTGACCCCCGAGCGCGACGCGGTGATCGTGCCCAGGCGTGACGCCGCGGCGCTGGCGGGCGCCCTCGTGCGCCTGATCGACAGCCCCGAAGATCGCGCGCGCCTGGCCGTCCACGCACGTGCGACGGGACAGCACTACGGGATCGCCGCGTTCGTGCGCAAGATGGAGCGGCTCTACGACCTGCTGCACGACGTGTCCCGCGCGACCAGGCGCCGTGGCGTCCTGCAGGCGGACCTGTCGTTCCTCTCGGAGGGGGCCCGCGCGTGACGCTCAAGCCGGGCCTGGTGCTCGTGACCGCGTTCCTGTGCGTCTACGGCACGCTGGCGCTCGTGGTGAACCTGCCGAAGGCGACCTACGGGTTCAAGAGCGACGAAGCGACGTACTACATGATGGGGCTGAGCCTCGCGTACGACGGCGACCTGGCCTATCGCAAGGAGGATCTCACGCGTGTCTGGCGCGAGTTTCCGTCCGGCCCCACGGGCGTGTTTCTGAAGAGGGGCCAGACGATTGGCGGGGCGGCCGACCCGGACCAGGGGCGTTACTTTTACGGCAAGTCCTTCATCTACCCGCTGTTCGCCGCGCCGCTCATCCTGCTGTTCGGGTCCAACGGCTTTCTGCTGCTGAACGTGCTGGCGATGTCCCTGGTCCTGCTGTGCGGATACCTGTTTCTTCACGCCCGGTCGGGGCCCTGGCCGTCCGCGATCCTCGCCGCCGCGTTCGTCATGGCCAGCGTCGTCCCCGTCTATTTCGTGCAGATGATGCCCGAGACATTCAACTTCTCGCTCGCGGCGCTGGGCTATTTCTGCTGGCTTTATAAGGAAGTGGCGGCCCCCGGGCGATCGCCGCGAGGCACGGCCTGGCTGTTTACGGGGCGGAGCGATCTCGCCGCCGCGATCCTCCTCGGCCTTGCGACGTTTTCAAAGCCGACCAACGCGCCGCTGTTCGCGGCGCCGCTCCTGTGGTGGATGTACCACCTGAAGGCGGGAGCGTCCGGCCCCATCTCTGTATCTGCCGCCTTCAGGCGGAAGATCGTCCTTCCCACGCTCGCGTTCGGGCTGGCTGCCGGCGGCCTCTTTGCCGTGAACATGGCGATATCGGGACACTGGAACTACCAGGGGGGCGGCGGTCGCACGTCGTACTACTTCGAGTATCCGTTCCAGAACGACGGCATCCGCCCCCAGGCCGGCGCCGCGAAATCACGTGAAGGGCTCTTGACCGACGTCATCTTCAACCCCCGGACCTTCACGTCCAATCTGACCCACAACCTCCAGTACTTCTTCCTCGGGCGCCACACGGGCATGCTCGGTTACTTCTTCCCTGGGATGTTCGCGGCGATCGCGCTCCTCGCCGCGCCGCGGAGCCGTCCCGGATGGCAATGGCTCGTGCTCGGATCGGCGCTCGCGCAGGGACTCATCTTCGTCATCGCCACGCCGTATACCTGGAGCGGGGGTGGCGTCGGCAACCGGTACTTCTTCCCCGGCTACGCGGTGATGCTGTTCCTGCTGCCGCCGATCGAGTCGATCGCCGCCGCGCTGCTGCCCTGGGCGATCGGCGGGCTGTTCGTCGCGCCCCTGGTCGCGAGCCCGTTCACGGCGTCCTTCCGCCCGTCCGACAATGCGAAGAGCGGACCGCTTCGCCTGTTGCCCGTGGAGCTGACGCTGCTCAACGACCTGCCCGTTTTCACCGAACCGGAGCGCAGCCGCGTGTGGTTCGGCGACCTGGGCCAGGGAGACGCCGGGTTTCTTGTGACCTTCCTGGACGACAATGCCTACGGCGCCGAGGCGGACAAGAGCTTCTGGACGCGGGGGCGATCGCGCGCAGAGATCGTGATCAAGACGGACCGGCCGATCAGAAAGGCGACGTTCATCGTGTCTACCGGCCCCGTGCCAGCAGACGTGAAGGTCGCGATTGGCGGCCGCCGCCAGGCGCTGCACCTCGACGAGGGACAAACCGCGCAGGTGAGCATGACGATGCCGCCGGGCCTGCCGTATGAAAAAGAGATCCAGGGGGGGCTGCTCTGGCACGCGGCGGTGTCCACCAGCAGCGGATTCACGCCGATCTTCCACGACCCGAACGCCTCCGACGTCCGCTACCTCGGCGTGCGGGTGAAGCTGATGCTGGAACCGCGCCCGCAATGAGAATCGCGGTCGTCACGTCGAGCCCCCCGATGGCGGAGGGGGGCCACATGGTCATCGCGCGCGAGCTGACACGCGCGCTGCGGGAAGCCGGGCACGAGGCGCAGATCATCATCACGCCGCAGAACCGCTTCGGCCACCAGGCGTCGGCGTACCTGGCGACGTGGCTGACCGATCTCACGTCGAGCGAGGGGCGTCCGATCGACCAGGTCATCAGCCTGCGCTATCCGAGCTACGCCGTCCGGCACCGCCGGCACGTGTGCTGGTTGAACCACACGATGCGGGAGTACTACGACCTGTGGGACTCGTTCAGCGCGCCGCTCAGCTCGAAGGCGCGGCTCAAGGAGCGCGTCCGCAAGACCTTCATCCATGCGGCGGATCGTTACCTGCTGGCCCGGCTGTCCCGGTTGTTCGTGCAGTCCAGGACCGTCCAGCAGCGGATCGCGGTCTGGCAGTCGCTGAATTCGACGATTCTGTATCCGCCCGCGCCGCAGCGTGACTACCGGTGCGAGGCATACGAGCCCGTGTTTTTCTTCGTGTCACGCCTGACGCGTTTGAAGCGCGCGGATCTGCTCGTGCGCGCGCTTGCGACTCCGGCGGCCAACGCCGTCCATCTCGTCATCGCGGGTGACGGGGAGGAGCGTCCCGTGCTCGAGCGGCTCGCCTCCGAGCTGGGCGTGGCGAGGCGCATCAGGTTCGCGGGGCATCTGACGGACGATCAGTTGATCGACGAGCTCGCGGTGTGCCGCGCCGTGTGCTTTCCGCCGTTCCAGGAGGACTACGGGTTCGTGACGGTGGAGGCCTTCGCGTCGCGCAAGGCGGTCGTCACGTGCCGCGATTCGGGCGGTCCCGCCGAGCTCGTCCGCGACGGCGTGAACGGCTTCGTCGTCGAGCCGACGCCGGAGGCGCTCGGACGCGCGATGCGGCGCCTCCTGGACGATCCCGCGCTCGCACGGCGCATGGGCTCGGCGGCGCACGACAGCGGCGCCAGACTCACGTGGCCCGAGACCGTACGGCAACTCGTCCTACAATAGATGGACCTTCCACCTGAAGGCGGAAGGAACAGATGCCTTATACCTCCGAGCTCGAAAACCACATCGCCAAAAAAGTGACCAGGGCGATCACCGATCACCGCCTCCTCAAGGAGGGGGATCGCGTGATGGTCGGGCTGTCGGGGGGCAAGGACAGCTGGGCGCTGATTCAAATCCTGGACGTCATCCGCCGCCGCGCGCCGATCAGCTTCTCCATCGTCGCGGTGAACATCGACTCGGGGTACGACGGCTACGAGCACCAGAAGCTGACCGAGACGTGCGCGGCGCGCGGGTGGGAGCTCCATGTCGAGCACACCAACATCGGCGAGACCATCGAAGAGATTCTGGACGTCAACGACACGCCGTGCTCCCTGTGCGCACGTCTGCGCCGGGGCGTCTTGTACCGGCTCGCCGACACGGTCGGCGCGACCAAGATCGCCCTCGGCCACCACGCCGACGATTTCATCGAGACGCTGCTGCTGAACGTGTTCTTCCAGGGCGCCCTCAAGGCCATGCCCGCGCGCCTGGTGTCCGACAACGGCCGCTACGTAGTAATCCGCCCGCTCGCCTACGTGCTCGAGTCCGAGGCGCGCGCGTATGCGAAGCAATCCGGGCTGCCGATCATCGGCTGCTGCTGTCCTGCGTGCGGGGACCTCGGCCTTCAGCGCCAGCGCGTGAAGCGGCTCATTGCGCAGCTCGAGATCGAACATCCGGATATCAGGAACTCGATGCTCCGCGCCCTTGGCAACGTCGCCCCACGCCACCTGCTCGATCGCCGCCTGACCCCGGCTGACGCGGCCGACCCGGGGCCGGGTCTGCGCTTGCAGACGCCCGAGATGCCAGGTCCCAGTTTTCCCCTGCAATTGACCACCAAGAAGTGACCCGGCGCCGTCTAAGTCTGCAGGCGCAGACCTGAACCCCGGAACGGAGATGCCATGACGCTACGCAGATTGAGATGGCCGGCGCTCGCCGCGTGCCTGCTCGCCGCCACCCCCGCGGCCGCCCAGCAGCGGCCCCTCGTGACCGAAGATCCCGAAGTCATCGGCGCGGGCCTCGTCCTGCTCGAAGGAGGGGTCGATTACGCGCGCGACGTCCTCTATCCGGCGTCCGGCCTCCAGGGCACCCTGCTGCGCGCGCCCACGCT
>JANOJK010001153.1:0-4887 GCA_031408165.1 Acidobacteriota bacterium
CAACGGAGCGCTTTGCCAACTACCAGCTTGGTCCAAATGAGTCGGAACGACTTCCCTTCAGCGTGTCGGCTATTCATCGGGATCGTTCCGGAACGCTGTGGTTGGGGACGTGGGGCGGCATCGTGAGCCGCTTCGACGACAAGACCAACACCTTCGTGCACTACATGCCCAGCCTGGATGACCCTCAGAAGCTGAGGGGAGGCAGCATCGGTGCCATACACGAAGACAGGACCGGCACACTCTGGTTGGCCTCCGGACTGGGTCTGTATCGATTCAGCCGTCAGAATGGCCTCGTCACGCGCTATACGGAAGCAGATGGTCTGCCGAGCAACGATCTCATGGGTATTCTCGAGGATGCCGGGGGCAGGCTGTGGATCAGCAGCAAGAAGGGCATATCCCGGTTCGATCCGCAGGCGAAAACGTTCAGGAACTACGACGTGTTCGACGGCTTGCGGAGCAATGACTTCTCGCGCGGTTGTTACCAGCGCGGGCGGACCGGCGAGATGTTCTTCTGCGGCAACGCAGGGCTGACGTCGTTCGTTCCCGAAAATATTCGCGAAAATCCCTTCGTGCCGCCGGTGGTGCTCACCAGTTTCAAGATCTCCGACAAAACTGTAGCTATCGGCGCTGAGTCGGTCCTCAAGAAGGCCATCCCCTATGCGGACTCCTTGACGCTGTCCTATCAGCAGAATTTCTTCTCGTTCGAGTTCGCCGCATTGAGCTACGCAAACTCCCACAAGAATCGCTATCGCTATCGACTCGAGGGCTCCCGCCCCGAGTGGAGCGAGGTGGGCAGCACCCAGCGTCTGGCGACGTACACCAACCTGGATCACGGAAGGTATGTGTTGCGCGTGCAGGGTTCGAACAGCGACGGTGTATGGAACGAAGCAGGAGTGTCGCTGCCGATCGTCATCACACCTCCCTGGTACAAGACCAGCCTGTTTCGCGCCTCCTCCGTGAGTCTGTTCCTGGCGCTGCTGTGGGCGGCGTATCAGTACCGGATACGTCAGGTGCAGCACGCGTTCGAGGCGACGCTCGAGGCGCGGGTCGGAGAGCGCACGCGAATCGCGCGGGAACTTCACGACACGCTGCTTCAGAGCTTCCACGGTCTGCTGCTGCGATTCCAGACGGCGTCGTACCTGCTCCCGGATCGTCCGGCCGAGGCGAAAGAGAGACTGGATGGCGCGATTGCACACGCGGCCAAGGCGATCACCGAAGGCCGGGACGCGGTGCAGGGCCTGCGGGCGTCGACGGTCGAACACAACGATCTCGCGGCGGCGATCAAGACCCTGGGCGACGAGCTTGCGAACGACGCGAGCGCCAGCCCGCCTCCGGCATTCCATGTCGCAGTCGAGGGACGCGCCCGGGATCTGCACCCGATCCTTCGTGACGAGATCTACAAGATTGCGGCAGAAGCCCTGCGGAACTCCTTTCGGCATGCGCAGGCCGGGCGGGTCGAGGTCGAGATCCGTTACGATAACGAGCAATTCCGGTTGCGGGCACGTGACGATGGCAAGGGCATCGATGGGGCGGTGCTCGCAGATCAGGGAATCGCGGGACACTACGGGCTGCGCGGGATGCCGGAACGCGCGGCACTGATCGGAGGGAAACTGACGGTGTGGAGCGAAGTGGGCGCAGGCACCGAGGTCGAGCTCCGCCTCCCGGCGAGCACTGTCTACGCGACATCCGCGAGGCGCTCCCGGTGGTCACGGCTCTCGCTGCGCAGGACGGCGGCGCGCGCCGGAGGGGACCCGTCATGAGCGGCGCCAACACGCCAATTCGGATTCTCACGGTCGACGACCATCCAATCGTCCGCGAAGGGATCGCCGGTCTCCTCGGGGTTCAGCCGGATATGACGGTGGTCGGGGAAGCCGCCAACGGTCGCGATGCGATCCAGCAGTTCCGCGCGCACCGTCCGGATGTGACGCTGATGGACATTCAGATGCCGGAGATGAATGGCCTCGACGCGCTCATCGCCATTCGAACGGAGTTTTCGGATGCCCGAATCATCATGCTGACCACGTACGAGGGCGATGCGCACATTCTCCGCGCCTTGAAGGCCGGTGCTCAGGGCTACCTGCTCAAGAACACGCTCCATGTGGAATTGCTGCAGACGATCCGGGCAGTCCATGCTGGAAAGAGGAGTCTCTCGCCCGAGGTCTCGTTCCAGGTCGCCGAGCATGTGAGCGATCAGACACTGACACCAGCGGAAGTCGTGGTGTTGCGCCTCATCGCTGCCGGCAATGCGAACAAGCAGATCGCGGATCAGCTCGCCATCACGGAGGACACCGTCAAGGGGCGAGTCAAGAGCATTCTTGCCAAACTGGACGCCAACGACCGGACGCATGCGGCGATCATCGGCCTGAAGAGGGGCATCATCGACCTGTCCGGCGCCTAGCCGCGCTTCGGCCCCGCCGCAACGCGCTCGTCGTCCGGCCCGAAAGAGTCAGTCGCAAGACCCGGTCGGGGGGCCGCAGCGGCGCCGTCACGGGGAATAATCGTGTCGGGGTGTGTGTTGCGACGTCTGTACTCAACCTTCGCCGGCGGCTTGCCGGGCGCCGGCTTGCTGCTGATGCGACTGGTCATCGGTTCGGTCGTCATCTGGCACGCCGGTGCGAGGTTGTGGAGCGCTCCGCCGCCGCACATTGTCGTCATCTACGCGCTGCTGGCAGTTGCGGGCGTCTTTCTCACGGCGGGGCTCTGGACGCCCGTCGCGGGAGCCGTGGCAGCCCTGGTTGCGACCTCCGAGATGTTCGCGACAGGCGAACCTCCCGTTGGTCGCCTGCTCGCAGCAACGATCGCCGGGGCGCTGACGCTGCTCGGACCCGGTCGGTGGTCGATCGACGCTAGACTCTTCGGCTGGAAGCGCATCGAAGCCCCACCGCGCAAAAACAGTTCGACCGCGCGCTGAGCGCCACGCCCGAAAGGGTCGCCCGCAAGCCACCCTCCTGAGTCGTCCTCAAGCCCCCTGGCCAGTTGTCCGACGCCAACTTTTGAGTCGTCGGAACCCACCCTGACAAGTCGCTTTGACAACGCCTTATGAGCCGACGAATGCGCCCGAAGGGAGGTTGTGGCCGCCGCCGTTGACGACCAGAATCGCCGAAGACAGGGAGGGTTATCGCGATGCTGGTTATCAACGAACGCGCCACCGGCCATGGGGACTCTCAAGCGGTGTATTTCGACGGCTCGCTGGAACTGCTCCGCGAGCTCGCCATCACCAATAACGTTGACGCCGCCTTGCCACGGCTCTCCGCGATCGTGAGCAAGATGCTGCCGCACGATGCCTTGCGCATGGCGTGCCTCGATCAGCGGGGGCAACTGATCGTCAACGCCTCGACCGCCGACGTGCCCGACATCGGCGCGTCCGACGTCGGGGAAGTGATCGTCGATGATTTCCGGACGAGGGCGCTGGACGGGTCAGCCGTCCCGCCCGCGACGCAGCGGATGGTCGACGCCGGCTACCGCTCGGTCCTGGGAGTATCGACCGGCGCGCCCGAGCCCCTGGTACGCGTCGCGTTCTGGTCGAAGCGGCCGCTGGCGTTCAATCGGGCGCAGGTGCCGCTCGCGCGCCGGATCGCATACCACCTCGGCCTCGGAGTCCGCCGCGGCGAGGCCGGCAACGGCGCCCATCAGATCGACGACACCCGCGCGCAGCGGCTCGACGCCGGCGTGCAGCGAGGGGTCGATCAACTGGCGGCGGACGCTCAACGGCGGATCGTCGGCGAGTCTGTCGAATGGCGCGGGGTGTTGCGCAAGGCGACGCAGGTCGCGTCCACCGATACGACGGTGCTGGTGACGGGGGAGTCGGGTACCGGCAAGGAGGTCGTGGCGCGGTTCATCCATGCGGCGTCGGCGCGCAAGGGCCGGCCGTTCATCGCACTGAATTGTGCGGCGCTCCCCGAGCAGCTGCTCGAGGCCGAGTTGTTCGGCTACGAACGCGGCGCCTTCACCAGCGCCCACCAGGCGAAGCCGGGTCAGGTGGAGCTCGCGTCGGGCGGCGTGCTCTTCCTCGACGAGGTCAGCGAGATGAGCCTGGGCGCGCAGGCGAAATTCCTGCGGGTGCTGCAGGAGCGCGAGTTCCAGCGGCTCGGCGGGACACGCCTGCTCAAGGCCAATATCCGGGTCGTTGCCGCGACCAACCGTGATCTGCGAAAAGCCGTCGAGCGGGGTGACTTTCGCGAAGACCTGTTCTATCGGCTCGGCGTCTTCGACATCCAGATTCCACCGCTGCGCGAGCGTCCCGGCGACATCGTTCCGCTGAGCGAGACGTTCCTCCAGGAGATTGGCCGGTCGTTCGGGCGGCCGCCTGCCCGTCTGACGCGTGAGGCACGCCAGGCGCTTCTCCAGTACGCGTGGCCGGGGAACGTGAGAGAGCTCCGCAACGTGCTGGAGCGGGCAGCGATTCTCTGCGAAGGCGCACCCATCGACTTGAGCCATCTCGCCTTGCAATCGGACGCCAGAACACTTCGCAACGACTCCACGGATCTGGGCGCCCTCGAACGCACCACGATTACGAAGGTCCTGCACGAGTCCCGAGGCAACAAGTCGAAGGCCGCGCGGCGACTTGGATTGTCACGCACGCAGCTCCACCTGCGGATTCGCAAGTACCGACTCGAAGAAGCTACCGCCGTGTAGAACCGATCTCATGAATCGCCTCACGCGGCCGCGAGCGGGCGCCAGCGAGTGAGCCACGCGAACGGCGCGCGCCGGCGGGGCGGCGCGTGAGAGAGCGTGTCGGGGAGTTCCACCTGCGCCAAGGCTCCGGTGGACACCGCCGACGCGCTGCGCGGAGGCGTGCCGAGGGGCGAAGCCCCTCGGATGAAACGAGTGCCGTTCGGATATGGAGGTGAGGTCATGCGGCAGTCGAAGCGAATGAAACGGATCCTG
>JANOJK010001227.1:0-1659 GCA_031408165.1 Acidobacteriota bacterium
GGCAGGTTGACCGTGAGCGCGTTGACGAGCGTATAGACCGTGAAGATCTCGTGGAGCGAGCCGCCGGTGTGCGCCGCGACGAGGTCGCCCGAGAGATCGATGAACGCGTCGCCGCGCTCGGTGATGAACACATCGCGGAGCTTCGTCCCGGCCGGGATGGCGGACACGAGCGGCACCGCCGCCGCCAGCTGCGCCTCGATGATGGCGCGCGCCTGCTCGGCCACCGTCGCGCCGAACGGAATCTCGCGCTGTGCGGGCACGAGCGCCAGCCCGTCCTCGCCGACGTAGTAGAGCGTGGCCGTGATTTTCCTGCTGGCCTGCGCCGGTGTCGCGGTGGCCGCCCCCGCGACCTCGGCGGCGGGCGCCTGGCGCGCCGTGTACCAGCGCGGCAGGCCGATGAACAGTACCCACGCCGCCGCGGCGCCGAAGAGGACGATCGCCGCGACGGCGAGATTGCGGCGCGGCATCAGCGCGTGCCTCCCGTCCCTCGACCGGGCTCGGGGCGGCCCTGCGGCTCTCGAAGGGCCGTCGCGGAACGGTATCGGACGATGCCTTCGACGAGCGCCTGTACGAGCGTGTTCTGGTGCTCGTCGCTCGCGAGCTGCTGCTCCTGCTGCGGATTGGTGAGGAAGCCGAGCTCCACCAGGACCGCGGGCATGTTTACGCCGACGAGCACGCGCAAGGGGGCCTGCTGCAGCGCGCGCGGACTCATGGGGACGCGCTCGCGCAGCGTCCCCTCGATCGTCCGTGCGAAGGTTGCGGACTGGTCGATGTAGCGCGCTTGCGCCATCTCCCAGGGCGTGATCTCGATCTCCCGGCTGCCGCCCCCCAGGACGGGCAGCGCGTCCGCCCCGGCCTGGGACGAGCGCTGCGTTTGATCGCCGTAGCCGTCCAGGCTCAGGTAGAAGACCTGCGCCCCGGCGGCTGCGGGCCGCAGCGCCGCATTGGCGTGGAGGCTGATGAAGAGATCCGCCTTGTTGTTGTTCGCCACCGCCGCGCGTTGATCGGGCGGGACCGCCTGATCGCCGTCCCGCGTGAGCAGCACGCGGACGCCGAGCCGCGCCTCGAGCGCCGCCTTGAGCCGGCGCGCGACGCCCAGCGTCACCTGTTTCTCGAGCGTGCCCTGCGCGCCTTTGACGCCGGCGTCGTCGCCGCCATGGCCCGCGTCGATGACGATCGCGCGGAGGCCGCCGGGCGCCGGCAGGTCGAGCAGCGGCGGCGCGTCGACCGGCGGCTGCGCCGCCGGCGGAACGCCCGGCTGCGCGCCCGTCGCCGGGGGGTCGGTCTGCGCGATGAGGTCCACGAAGATGCGCGCGGAGCCCGGCGTCGGCGCGGGCTGGTCCGACGCCCGGAAGGACGCGAAACGCGGACCCAGATCGATCGCGAGTACGCCCGGTGCGTCGCCGGTGTGCACGGCGAGCACCGTGTCGGTCGGCACCAGGCGGATGTCCGCGACGTCGAGCGCGTCGGCGTCGAACCGGATCTGGATCCGCGTCGCGTCCTGCGTGACGGTGTGCGGCGTCGGCGGCGCCACGTCGACCGTGACGCGCGTCGTCCCGCCGCCCATCGTTTCCGCGCGCGCGGCGATGCGCGGGAGGCGGACGTCGCCCGCGATCAGCAGTCGGGACGGCTTCCGCAGTTCGGGGCGGGAGGGCAGGA
>JANOJK010001208.1:0-2163 GCA_031408165.1 Acidobacteriota bacterium
TTCACGTTCTTCAACGTGCCGAGCGCGGCGATGCGCGCCGGCGATTTCAGCCAGGCGCTCAACACCAACGGGACGCTGCAGACGATCTACGATCCCTCCACCGGCAATGCGGACGGCTCGGGCCGGGTCGCGTTCGCGAACAACCAGATCCCCACGAACCGGATCGATCCGATCGCCCTCAAGGTCATGCAGCTGTTTCCACAGGCGAATACGCCGGGCATCGGCGCGGGAGGCCTGACGAGCAATTATCGCCGCCAGGAGGATCGCACGGTCGACCGCGACAACTACGACACGAAGGTGAACTGGAACCGGACCGCGGCCCACCAGATCTGGGGCAAGGTCAGCTACATGAACGCGGTTGTCGACGACCTGACAAACTACCTCGGGCCGGATCCGAAGGCTGATGGCGACGGCGGCTTCACGAAGGTGTATCAGGTCACCGGCGGACAGACGTGGACGATGTCCCCGACGCTGTTGATGGACATGACCTTCGGCTTCTCCAAGCAGAAGCAGGACGTCTTCGGGCCTGACTTCCAGGCCGGCAACTTCGGCCTCGACGTTCTCGGCATCCCGGGCACCAACGACCAGGGCATCGGCGACCAGCGCTACGCGGGCTATCCACAGTTTGAAACTGGCCTCAGCGCGATCGGCAATCGCGACGGCTGGAACCCGATTTTCCGTGACGAGCGCACCTATTCGCTGGCGACGAACGTGACGAAGATGAAGGGGCGCCACGACATCCGCGGCGGCTACTTCGTCAATTTCATGTACTTGGATCACTGGCAGCCTGAGACCGGCAACCCGCGCGGTCGTTTCGACTTCAGGGGCAACGTGACGGGCCTCCGCGGCGGCCAGACCACGAACTTCTACAACCAGTACGCGTCGTTCATGCTCGGCCTCGTCGGCCAGGCGTCCAAGAGCGTGCAGAACGAAGTGATGACCGCGCGCGAGTGGCAGCATGCGCTGTTCCTGCGCGACCGGTGGAACGTCTCGCCGAAGCTGACGGTGGATCTCGGGTTGCGGTGGGAGTTCTACCCGATCATGACCCGCGCGGACGGCCGCGGCATCGACCGCCTGGACCTGGCGAATCCGGACTTCCAGAGGCAGCTCGACGTCCTGGTCGCCGGCAGGGGGAATAACCCGCAGAGCAGCGGAATGAAGGCCAGCTTCGACAACTTCGCGCCCAGGGCCGGCGGCATCTACCGCCTCAACGAGAAGACGGTGTTCCGAGCCGGCTACGGGCTGACGTTCAACGCCACGCCGTGGGCGCGCGCCCTGCGCGGCGACAACGACTATCCCGTCACGATCGCGTCGAGCTTCTTCAACGCCGAGCAGTTCGCGCCCTACGGCACGCTGGCCCAGGGCATTCCGACGCTGCGCGGACCGGACACGAGCTCCGGCCGCGTGCCGCTGGATCGCTCTGCCGCCGAGTACACCCCGGAGATCGACAACGTCGACCGCGGTGAAGTCCACACCTGGAACATCGCGTTCGAACGGCGCCTGCCGTTCGACACCTCGGTCGACATCGCCTACGTCGGGGCCAAGGGCAACGGGGGATACGCCGCGCTCGATATCAACGCGCCGCAGACGCTCGGCGTCGGCGATGCGGGCCGTCCCTTCGCGTCGCTGGGCCGGTTGCAGGCGATCAACTCCTGGGGACAGCGCCTGAAGACTGACTACAAGTCGATGCAGGTCGCGCTCAACAAGCCGTTCACGCACGGCCTGCTCTTCAAGGGCGCCTACACCCTGAGTAAGTCCATGAACCAGAGTGACAACGACGGGCGCGCCACGCTCAACTACAACACCCCGAGCGTGGTGTCTCGCAACTGGGCCCCCGCGGGATTCGACCGCCGGCACAACTTCCAGTTGGGCTTCGCCTACGCGCTCCCGTGGCAGAGCCAGGGATCGACGGACCGCAACATCGGCCGGGCCCTGCTTCAGGACTGGCAGGTGAACGGTGTCTTCGCGGCGTTCAGCGGGTCACCCTTCACGGTCACGGCCAGCGGGACCAGCCTGAATACGCCGAACAACACGCAGACCGCCGATCTGGTGGGTGCGTTCGACATCACGGGGAACATCGGCGCCGCGGGCCCCTGGTTCAACACCTCCGCGTTCGGGCAGCCGACCGGCGTCCGGTTCGGTGACACGACCCGCAACCAGTTC
>JANOJK010000009.1:0-2705 GCA_031408165.1 Acidobacteriota bacterium
GCCGAGATCGTCGGTCCGGCCGATGGTGATCCCCGGCTTGATGCCGCCGCCGGCCATCCAGATGGTGAACGCGCGCGGATGGTGATCGCGTCCCATCAACCGCGAGCCGCCGCGTGCCTCGTTCATCGGCGTGCGGCCGAATTCCCCGCCCCAGATCACGAGTGTCGTGTCGAGCAGGCCTCGCTGTTTGAGATCCCGTACGAGCGCGGTCGCGGCGCGATCGGTTTCGAGGCAGAGCTCAGGGACCTTCGTCGCGATATCCGTACCGACGCTCGCGCCGTGCGTGTCCCAGCCGCGGTGATAGAGCTGAACGAACCGGACGCCCCGTTCGACGAGACGGCGCGCCAGGAGACAGTTGTTGGCGAACGACACCTTGCCGGGCTGGGTGCCATACAGCGCGTGGATCATCTCGGGCTCGCTCGAGATGTCGGTCAGCTCGGGTACGCTGCTCTGCATCCGGTAGGCCAACTCGTACGACGCGATGCGCGTGTCGATCTCCGGGTCGCCGGCATCCGCGCGCCGCACCCGGTTCAGGTCGGTCACGAGATCGATGACTTCGCGCCGGGCGCCGCGGTCGACGCCCTCGGGGTTCGAGACGAACAGCACCGGGTCGCCTTTCGAGCGGAACTCGACGCCCTGGTGGACGGTCGGAAGAAATCCGCTTCCCCAGCACGACTTGCCGCCGTCGGGGGCGTTCTCGCCGGAAAGCAGCACGACAAAGCCGGGCAGATCGCGACTCTCGCTCCCGAGGCCGTACGTGAGCCACGACCCGACGCTCGGGCGTCCGAACACCTGACTGCCCGTGTTCATGAAGATCTGGCCCGGCGCGTGATTGAACTGCGTCGTGTGCAGCGAGCGCACGATGGCGATCTCGTCCGCGATCGATGCCAGGTGCGGCAGCAGCTCCGACAGCTCGGCGCCCGAGCGGCCGTACTTCTTGAACGTGAAGGGTGACCCCAGCAGCCGGGGCGTGCCCTTGATGAACGCGAACCGCTCTCCCTTGGGAACGAATTCCGCGGGGATTTCCTGCCCGTCGTACTTCTGAAGCGCCGGCTTGTGATCGAACAGATCGAGCTGCGTCGGCGCGCCCGCCATGAAGAGATAGATGATGTTCTTCGCTTTTGGCGCAAAGTGCGGCGCCCGGGTTCCGAACGGTCCGGCCGCCTGCTGTTGCTGCGCGAACAGCCGGTCGTCGAGCAGCGCGGACAACGCGACCCCGCCGATGCCGAAACCGGACTGTTTGAAGAAATGACGGCGCGTGATGTCGCGAAGGTTCCTCATTGCTTGGTCAGCGCCTCGTCGAGGTTCAAGAGCGCATTGGCGACGAGCGTCCATGCCGCCTGTTCCGCGGCGGTGATGTCCGCGACCGCGTATCCCTTGATCGTGCGTGCGGCCGCCTCCGGATCCTTCCGGAACCGTTCGAGCTGGCGGGTGTAGGACGCGACGATGCTGTCGACTTCGCCGGGTGCCGGCGTGCGCGTCGCGACGAGGCGGAAGCCGTACGAGGCCCGGCTCGCGTCGGCCGCCGGCCCGGCTGCACCAGACGGTGGTGTCTCGCGCAGGATACGAGCCGCCAGCGCCCGGGCGGCCTCGAAGTACGCCTCGTCGTTCAGCGTGGTCAGCGCCTGCAGCGGCGTGTTGGTGCGCACACGCCGCACAATCGCGTGCTCGCGGCTCGTGGCATCGAACGTCATGAAGCTCGGGTAGGCGGCCGAGCGGCGGATGAAGACGTAGAGGCCGCGGCGGTACCGGTCCTCCGCTTCGCTCAGCGTCCATTTCTCGCTGCTGTACGGAATGTCCCAGATCCCATCCGGCTGCGGCGGGAACACGCTCGGTCCCCCGATCTTCCGGGTCAGGAGCCCGCTCGCGGCCAGCACTGTGTCGCGGACCATTTCCGCCTCCAGCCTGAAACGCGGACCGCGGGCGAGCAGGCGATTGTCGGGATCGCGCTCGTGCAGCGCCGGCGACGCGGCAGATGACTGGCGGTAGGTCGCGGACGTGACGATCAGTTTATGGATCGCCTTCGTCCGCCACTCCTGATGAATGAGCTCCGTCGCCAGCCAGTCGAGGAGCTCCGGATGCGACGGCGGAGTCCCCTGGGTTCCGAAGTCTTCGCTGGTTTCAACGATGCCGCGGCCGAAGAACGACTCCCACGCGCGGTTGACCGCCACACGCGCCGTCAACGGGTTGTCCTTGTCGACGATCCAATGCGCCAGTCCGAGGCGGTTCGGCATCTGGTCCTCGGGTAACGGATGGAGCGCCGCCGGTACGCCGGCGTAGACCTGCTCGCCCTTGTCCATGAAGCTGCCGCGGCGCCGCACGAACGCAGAGGGCCGCTCGTGGCCGGCCCGTTCCCGCATCACGAGCGCCGTGGGAATGCCGAGGCCCTTGAGCTTCTTCGTCAGCTCCGCAATCCGATCGCGTGTCGGCTTCAGGGACACCGCCACCGTCCGGTAGAAGGCCGTCAGATCGTTTCGCTCCGCATCGGTCCGCTCGGCCGCGGCCAGTTTGAGAAGCGGCCGCAGCCTGGCCGAAATGTCCACGACACGCTGAGGGGCGTTGCTGGACGTGACAGACAACCGGAATCGGCCCAGCGGCTGTCCGACGACGGCCCCCTGATGCTTCAGGCGAATACGCAACCGCAGGCCGGGCGACTGAGCTCCGGCCGCGACGGCAGGCATCTCGATCGGCTGCGCGAGGGTGAA
>JANOJK010000116.1:0-3886 GCA_031408165.1 Acidobacteriota bacterium
CGCGACGCTGCCGAACCCGTTGATCGTCAGCGCCCGCCGCGTCTCGTACCCGTCGCCGGCGGCCTCGGCGGACTCGATGTTCTGCAGCGAGCCGAGGACGTTGAAGAGGCCCATCGCGACGATGACGGAGACGTAGGGCCACAGGTGTCCGCCGCCGATGGCGGCGACGAGATCACCCACGACCGGGATCGGCAGGTGCAGCGCCGCATCGGCCGGCCGCGCACCCACGGGAGCGATCCCTGTCAGCCACGCGAGCGCCGCCCCCACCGAGACCGCCAGGACGCCGCCGGGAATGCGCCCCTTGAAGCGGACGCGCCCGAAGTAGGTGAGCATCACGATCGCCAGCGTCGTCAGGCCGACGACCGGGCGCGCGAACGTGCGAAAGAGGAACCCCAGAGAGATGAAGCTGAGCGCGATCCCGGCGAGCGTGGACAAGAGCGCCGCCCGCGGGGTGATCCTGCGCAGGCGCTCGGCGACCGGCGCGCACGCCAGTTCGATGACGCCGGACGCCAGCGTCGCGAAGAGCCCGGCCTGCCACGCGATGCGCGCGGGATCCGCCGCGCCGGCCGCGATCGCGAGCGTCTTCGCCGGCAGCATCACCAGGAACACGTGCGCGAACAGCGACACCGTGTTGATCCCGTAGGGCAGCGCACAGACATCCGCGCGGCCGGTGCGGGCCGCCAGCCGGCGCGCCTGGAGCGCATACGCCACGTTGCCGACGAGGATCGAGATCGCAGCGCCGGGAAGGATGCGGCCGTAAACGATGTCGGGCGGGAAGCCGAGGACGCCCCGGCAGAGCGCGTCAATCAGCAGCAGCTGGACGAGATTGTCGACGGCGAGACCGAAGAACCCGTCGAAGTCGCCACGGACAATCCAGCGCACTGGGGCGGGAGCATAGCAGATCATTCTCCACCCGCCGGTTGATCCTGACCATCCGGTTGTCCCAACCTCCGAGCTGCGACCTCCAGCCTCGGACGCCCGATCTTCCGCCTTTACCAGTCCATCAACTGATCGAGCGCTTCGCCGACGTTCCGGACCGGCACGATCTCGCAGCCCGCCGGGGCGTCGTCGCGCGCAATGTTGCCGTCGGGCACGATACAGCGCGTGAAACCCATCTGCGCGGCCTCGCGCAGGCGCAGCGCGGCCTGGGGCGCGCCGCGAACTTCGCCGGCGAGCCCGACTTCGCCGAACACCGCCGTCCCCTCGCGAATCGGGCGGTTGCGCAGGCTCGACGCGACGGCGGCGACCACGGCGAGGTCCGCCGCGGGCTCGTCAACGGTCATCCCGCCGGCGACGTTGATGAAGACGTCCTCCCCCAGGAGGTTCAGGCCGGCTCGCTTCTCGAGCACGGCCAGCAGCAGCGACAGCCGGTTCTGATCGATACCGCTCGCCATCCGCTTCGCGTTCCCGTACGAGCTCGTGCTGACGAGCGCCTGCACCTCGACGAGCAGCGGCCGCGAACCTTCCATGCAGCAGAGCACGGCGGATCCGGCGACGTTCCTGGGGCGCTCCGCCAGGAACAGCGCCGACGGATTCGGCACCCCCTTCAACCCCTTGCCGGTCATCTCGAAGACCCCGAGTTCGCTCACCGCCCCGAAGCGGTTCTTCACCGCGCGCACGACGCGGTGCGAGTGGTGCTTCTCCCCTTCGAAATAGAGCACGGTGTCGACGATGTGCTCGAGGACCTTCGGTCCCGCGAGGCTGCCGTCCTTCGTGACGTGGCCGACGAGAAAGGTGGGGATGTTCTGCCCCTTGGCCGCGAAGAGCAGTTGCGTCGCGGCCTCGCGGACCTGGCCGATGCTGCCCGGCGCCGACTGAAACTTGAGCGAGAAGACCGTCTGCACGGAATCGACGATGATGAGCGAGGGCCGGAGGCGCGCGACCTCCTCGAGGATGCGCTCGAGACAGGTTTCGGCAAGGAGGTACAGCGGCGCCCGCTCGACGCCGAGCCGCTGGCCGCGCGACTTGATCTGGTGCTCGGATTCCTCTCCGGAGCTGTAGAGCACCGGCCCGGTCGTGTTCGCGAAGTGCGCCGCCGCCTGCAGCAACAGGGTGGACTTGCCGATTCCCGGCTCGCCGCCGATGAGCACCAGCGACCCCGGCACCACGCCACCGCCCAGCACCCGGTCGAACTCCTCAATCCCCGTCGTCAGGCGCGCCGACACGACCGTGTCGATCTCTTCGTACAGCCGCGGCCCTGCGGTGGCGGCCAGTGAGTAGCGCGCCCCTGCACTCGCGGACGCGGCCCCGGCGCCGGGCGTCGTGGGCACGGCGCGCTCCTCAACGAGGGAGTTCCACGCGCCGCACTCGGCGCAGCGCCCCAGCCATTTCTGCGACTGCGCGCCGCACTCCTGGCAGCAGTAGACCGTCTTTACCTTCATGGGTCCGAGGTCCGGGGCGCGAGGTGAGAGGCGCGAGGTTCGGGGCTCGTCCGCTCCTCGCTGCTCGCTCCTCGCCCGTCGAATACGCGTTCAATCCGCGTGCCCACGCGGCAGAGCAGCTCGTAAGGGATCGTCCCGATCGACGCGGCCATCTCTCGCATGCCGATCTCTTCCCCGCCTTGCTGTCCGACGATCACCACGTCGTCTCCCGTGGACACCTCCATCCCCGTGACATCGATCATCGTCATATCCATGCACACGGAGCCGACGACGGGTACGCGTTTTCCGCGTACCAGCATGAAGGTGCGGCCGGCCATGCGGCGATCCAGGCCGTCGGCGTACCCGGCGGGGACGACCGCGATGGTTGCGGGGCGATCCACCGTCGAGTGAAGTCCATACCCGGTCCCTTCCCCGGGGCGCATGCCCTTGACGTGCACGATACGGCTATGGAGTGACAGGGCAGGTCGCAACGGCAGCATGGCCGCAAGGGGCGGGGGGACGATGCCGTACAGGAGCAGGCCGGGGCGGACGAAGTCGTACCAGACCCGTGCGTCACGGAGGAGCGCAGCACTGTTGGCGGCGTGGCGGTATGTCGGGCTGATGCCGAGCGAAGGCAGCGCCGCGAGCGCCGCCTCGAAGCGCTCGCGCTGCTGACCGAACCCCGGATGCTCGGGATCGTCCGCGGTGGCGAAGTGGGTGTAGACGGCGTCAATCGCGAGGTGCTCGCTTTTTGCGATCTCGGGGAGCGTTCGAGCGAGGTTGTCGTGGCGGAATCCGAGACGGTTCATCCCGGTGTCGATCTTGAGATGACAGTGCAGCGCCGGCCGGGTCTGACCCCGGTCTGACCCTGGTCTGACCCTGGTCTGACCCTGGTCTGACCCTGGTCTGACCCCGGTCTGACCCCGGTCTGGCCCCGGCCTGACCCCGGTCGCGGCGGCGGCCGCCAAGGCGTGCGCGGCGGACGGGGTCGAGATGGTTGGCGTGAGATCGAACTCGAAGACGCCGTCGAGATCGCTGAGGCCGAGGGCCCCGAAGACGAGGATCGGGATCCCGACGCCCGCGCGGCGGAGGACGATGCCCTCTTCGATGTCGGCGCAGGCGAGCATCGCCGCGCCGGCCCGCTCGAGCGCGAGGCCGACCTCCGACGCACCGTGACCGTAGGCGTTGGCCTTGACGACGGCGATGACGCGGGGAGGTCGGAGGTTGGAGGTCGGAGGTTGGCGGTTGGAGGTTGGGGGTTGGAGGTTGGAGGGCGGGGGTTGGAGGTTGGAGGCTGGTTGGGAGAGAAAGACGGAGATCGCGCGGAGGTTGCTCTCAATCGCTCCCAGGTCCACACGCGCGACGGTCGGTCGAATCATGCCCGGGCGCCGCTGGCCGTCGGTACCTTTAATTTCGAACCTCTAACCTCCAATCGCCAACCTCCAATCGCCAACTCCCAGCCTCATGGCTGGACGCGCCGCCATTTTCTCGCGCGTAATGCCATGGGCATCGGCAGCGTTCGCGAG
>JANOJK010000172.1:0-1908 GCA_031408165.1 Acidobacteriota bacterium
GCGCCACACTTCCTTCCCCGTGGCGGTGTCGAACGCGGCGAGGAACGAGCCGCGCTGGATGTCGCACTGCACGATCACCATGTTCTTGTAGATGATCGGCGAGCTGCCGATGCCCCACTCGTAGTCGGGGTCGAAGAACCAGCCCGAGTTCAGCACGCCGAGGTCCTTTTTCCAGACCTGCTTGCCGGCGAAGTCGTAGGCGTAGAGCCCTTCGGATCCGAACGAGACGATCACGTGCTTGCCGTCCGTCACGGGGGTGGCCGACGCCTGGCTCGACTTGGGATGCCGCTTCGTCTTCGGCACGCCCTCGTAGGCGACCTTGTCCCAGACCACCTTGCCGGTCGTCTTGTCGAGCGCGACGAGGCGCCAGGTGTGCTTCGAGTTGTCGGCCACGGGCTCGACGTCGCCGTACTGTCCGGTGCGGATGCCCTGCTTCGGGTCGCTGCTGATGGCGGTCGAGACGAAGACGCGGTCGCCCCAGACGATCGGGCTCGAGACCGCCACACCGTCCACCGGCGTCTTCCAGGCGACGTTCTCGTTGGCCGGCGCGTTCCATTTCACGGCCGGCGGCTTGCCGTCGGCCGTGCCGGCCGCATTGGCGCCGCGGAACGAGGGCCAGTTCTGCGCCGAGAGCGAGGCGCCGGCGGCGATGCAGGCCGCGATGGCCACGACTGTGAAACGACCCATGACTATTTCCCCTCCACGCGGGTGAAGACGGCGCCGGGATTGGAGCCTTGTGTCAGCGTGAAGCTGGCGACCTTGTCGCCCTCCACCTGGAACGTGACCGTGATGGGTGCCCCGATGGCCTTGAAAGCCTTGTCACCGGTGGCGACGAGTGTGAGCCGCTGCCCCGGAGGGGCGGCAGCCTGGCCGAGCGTGATGCGCGCGCCGGCCGCGACGATGGTGATCTCGTTGCCACTTGCCCCCTTGTACGAACCCGGGAACTTCGCGAGCATCGCGGAATCGATCTTGAAGTCCTCGTACGGCTTGGCGCCGGCCTGCTCCAGGAGCGCCACCATGTCCGCTTTGTTCCCCGCCTTCGCTGTTTCGACAGCGTCCGAGAGTGCCCCTGCCGGGATTCCTCCGCTGTCCAGGATGACTTTCGCGAGCGCCGCGTCGCCCGACTGGACCGCGCTGGAGAGGGCGGCGTCCTTGCCGGGGGAACCCTTCTGGATGAGCAGCTTGGCAATCTCCGCGTGCTCGGGCCTCTTCTTTTGCGCGGGGCCTGTCGCCAGCGCCAGAGGCGTGAAGCCGTAGAACGTATCCTTCGCGCTCATGTCGGCGCCGCGATCCAGGAGGACCTTCACGACCTCGAGATGGCCGTGGTCGCACGCGTAGAAGAGCGCGGTCGCGTCGTAGCGGAACTTCGTATTGACGTCCACCCCTTCGTCCAGCAGCTTTCTCACCGTCGTCGCGTCGCCCTTGCGCGCCGCGTCCTGGAACTGTTCGGCCTTCGTCAGCGGTGGGGCCTGGGAGAGCGCGAGCGCGGTGGCCAGAACGATCGCCAGTTTCATGGATTGCCTCTGCTTGTCCTTCCGCCTGAAAGCGAAAGATCGGTTAAGACGCGCCGACGAGCCGGATGACGCCGGAGGCGTCCCGTACGATCAAGCCGTCCGGCAGCAGCACGGGGACCGCCCATGTCGCGCTGTCGGCCACCGTGTAGCGCCGTTCCTCGTCGTATTTCGCGGGGGACCGCTTGACGAGCACGAGCTCCCCCCCGGTCGTGAGGAGTAATACGTGTGCCGGTGTCAGAAGGATCGCGGCCTGATCGGCGGCCCGTCCGTCCGTGATCCACCGGACGAGGCCGGTGGCGGCATCGAGGGCGAACACCTGCCCCTTCTTCTTCGAGGACAGGCCGTACAGGACGCCGTCGGCCAGCACCGGTGTGCTCATGTACATCGCGACGTC
>JANOJK010000221.1:0-3099 GCA_031408165.1 Acidobacteriota bacterium
GGCGGCAGAGACAAGCCGGATCATCAAAACCAGTAGCCCAGTTGCGCGGAGGCATAGGTCCGCGTGCGCACACGGCCGGCATCGCGCCAGTTGCCCTGCAGGACGGCCCGCACGGTCAGGTTGCGCTGAAGATACACGCCGCCGCCCGCCTCGACGCGGGTCACCGGCGCGTCCCACGGCATCGGCTCGCTGCCCGACAGCTCGCCCCGGATCACCGAGAAGGTGAGGCGCTCCGCCCTGGCGGCGGCGAAGACGCGCGGCGTGATCCGATAGCGCCCTTCCACGAACGCGGCGCTCGCCCGGAGCGGCGCGTCGATGCGGGGCGGCGCCAGCGCGGGAAGGTTCCAGCGGCTCGCGATCCACTCGCCGCGCACGATCCAGTAACCGCGCGAGTATTCCGCATCGAGTCCAAGCGCGCGCTGCGTGTGCGTCCCGCGGACGTTCGCCGGCCGTGGGGCGCGCTCGACGGCCGCCGACACGAAAGGCCCCTGGGCCACGGACGCGCCGACGACCAGCCCGACCAGCGGCGTCCAGGCAACGCGGCCCGCCACTTGCGGCCCGCCGTTGTCGTCGCGCACCCGCGGATTCGACAGCGTACCGGTCGTGAGCGCGATCGCTGCGTCGAGCCGCTCACCCGCCGCGTGCGCCTGGACCCCTGTGTCCCAGCGGTACGCGCTGATGAGGGGGACTCCCGGGGCCTCATTCTGGTCGCCGATGGGGTAGCGGGCCCGCCACCCGCGGGCCCGCATCGACAGCAGATCGTCCGCGGACGCCGGCAGGGCGTCGGGCCGGAGCGACGTCAGGTACTGGTAGGCGAGGGGGTAGCCGATGAGCGGGTTGTTTGCGCCGTAAGACCGCCGCCCGAACGCGCCGAATACGGGCGGGATGCGGCCGGCCTGGACGTCAAAGGCGCGATCCTTCCACGGCCGGACTCGCAGGTACAGGGCGTACGGGATCACCCGCTGCGCATCCTCCGAGCGGAGCTCCGTCAGGAACGCCAGCCGGCCGGCCGGACGCCACATGCCGTTCACCGACACTCTGAGCATCCGGAGGGCGTTGTGCTCGTAATCGGTGTAGTTGAAGAACGCGACGTCGTCCCGGAGACCGGCGGTGACCGTCACTTCGCCCCCGACCGTCACCGTCCCGCCGGCCGCGGTAATCGGACCGTCGGGCAGGCGCTGCGCCCATGCCTCCTGCGGGCGTGCGCAGGTGCAGATGACGAGGAGGAGCATGATGAGGCGTCGCCACGTACACATGGGGTGTTATAGTTATCGCGTGGCCTACATCATCACAGAACCGTGTATCGGAACCAAGGACACCGCGTGCGTCGACGTGTGCCCGGTGGACTGCATCCATCCGCGCAAAGACGAGCCCGATTTTGCGACGGTCGAGCAGCTGTTCATTCATCCCGACGAGTGCATCGACTGCGGGGCGTGCGTGCCCGCGTGCCCCGTGGAGGCGATTTTCGCGCTCGACGAGACGCCGGAGAAGTGGAAGAACTTCATCCCGGTGAACGCGCAGTATTTCCAGAAGTAGGCCTCGACGCCGCGCAATAGCCCCGCTGCCGCAGCCACGACGTTCTCACACGGAGGCGAATCGCGTCTCGGAGCACGCGGAGTCCGCAGAGAAGGGCCGGAACATGGTCGGTTCGCGGGGCCGGCCGAGAGGCTGGCCGCCGCTTCATTCAGTTGTCGTGGCTGCGGAGGGAGGGCTGGCGCCTCTGTGCGCCTCTGTGAGCTCTGTGTCTCTGTGTTCCTCTTCTTCTAGGTGCCCCGGCCTTCGAGCACTCGACGCGCTTTCAGCCGGTCCGCGCGACGCTCGTCGGCCTCGGCGGCCTTGGTCTTCTCGTCGTCGGTCTCGAGAATGAGCGGCGGGATCGGCACGCGACGGCCCTCGCGATCGATCGACACGAAGGTGAGGTAGGCGCGGCTCGTCATCCGCCGCACGCCCGTCAGCGTTTCCTCAGAGAACACCTCGACCTCGACTTCGAGCGACGTGCTCCACGCGGCCGTGACGCGCGCCTTGAGGATGATGAGGTCACCGACCTTGATGGGATGCAGGAACTGGAGACCGTCGACGGCGGCGGTCACGAGCAGGCTGCGGGTGTGCCGGTGGCAGGCGATGGCGCCGGCGATGTCGATGAGGTGCATGACCGTGCCGCCGAGGATGAACCCGAGCGGGTTGGCGTCGTTCGGCAGGACCACCTGCACCGTCTCCGTCGCGGACTCGGCTGCCCGCTTCGGCGTCAATTGTTCTGGCATTTCGCGTCGATGAACGACTTCACGGTCAGCCGCAGTTCGGGCGGCAGCTCATCTTCCCTGAGCGATCGGAGGAGGGAGACCGTGGACTCGTAGGTGCGCAACTGCGCGACGCAGCGGGGGCAGCGCTGGAGATGTTGCTCCAGTTCCGCGCGAAGAGCGGGGGGCAGCTGGCGTTCCAGGTAGTCCGCCAGCAGCTTGACTACCGATCCGCAGCCGCACCCCATCGTATGTTCCTTCGACTCCTTCGCCCTTCTGTTCCTTCGACTCCTTCGACTCCTTCCCCTTAGAAGTCGTACCCGATCCAGATGGAGAACTTCGGCTTGCGCAGCCAGCGGCTGCCGCTCGTTTCGCGGTCCAGCCCCGCCTGGTAGGCATACACGTAGTCTTCCCAGCTCTTGTTCAAGAGCGTCCGCCACGACCAGTCGAAGTGGATGGGGAAGCCCAGGGCGAAGGTCTCGAGCCCGAGGCCGTACGACGCGCGGCCGTCGACCAGGCGCAGGCCCTTGATGGTCTGCAGCGGCCCGAAGATAGGCCTGGTCACCCCCGTGAAGGGATCCTGCTGGTAGTCGAGGATCGCCTGCACGTTCACCGGCGCGCGTGACGTGATCTGCATCTTGTTCTGCGCGAACTGGGAGGCGCCGAGGTTCGCGAACGCCACGGCGCGAAGGCCGCCGATGACGCCAAGCGGCGTCAGCGCCGCCTCGATGAGCGGGAACCGAAGCTCCGCATTGGCGAAGAAGGCCTTGTTGCCGATGAACTCGAGGTACTGGTAGCCGCGCAGCTCCGAGTTGCCGCCCGAGTAGAGGTACGACGGGTAGTCGCCCCAGCTCTTGAGCCC
>JANOJK010000245.1:0-3402 GCA_031408165.1 Acidobacteriota bacterium
CTCCTGGCACAGCTCCAGGATCGCTCCCACGTGCGCCGACGGCGTGAGGATCATGGCCGTGATGACCGGCTCCTCGATCTTCTCGATCCGTCCGGCATCGGGCAGCTTGGCCGGGCTGTCGATCTCCTGCACCACGCCGTCGGCGCACGTGGGAGCGATCCTGGAGCTGTGCCAGGAGAAGCGTGGCATCCAGAAGGGGCTGGAGTACGTGTCGACAGACCGCGTGCTCGTGACCTACGACATGCCGTTCAACGAGGTCGTGCTGGACTTCTACGACCGCCTGAAGACCATCTCCCGGGGCTACGCCTCCCTCGACTATCATGTGACCGGCTACTGGGAGTCACCGCTGGTCAAGATGGACATCCTGGTCAACGAGGAGCCGGTGGACGCGCTGTCGATCATCGTGCACCGCGACGCCGCGTACGCGCGCGGGCGGCTGCTCGCCTCCAAGATGCGCGAGCTGATTCCGCGGCAGATGTTCGAGGTGGCGATCCAGGCGGCGATCGGCGGCCGCATCATCGCGCGCGAGTCGGTCAGGGCGATGCGCAAGAACGTGCTCGCGAAATGCTACGGCGGCGACATCTCGCGCAAGCGCAAGCTGCTCGAGAAGCAGAAGGAAGGCAAGAAGCGGATGAAGCGCGTCGGACGCGTCGAGATCCCGCAGGAGGCGTTCCTCGCCGTCCTCAAGATGGACACGGAGTAACCGTGGCCACCAGTAAGCCCGACCTTAAGGTCGGGCGTGTTGAGGCGACCCCTGTTGATATGAGCAGAACCGCCACGTTCAAGAAATCGGTCGTCCGCGAATACTTCGAGTCCATCGTCATCGCCGTGATCCTGGCGCTGTTCGTGCGCACGTGGGTGGTGCAGGCGTTCAAGATCCCGACGGGGTCGATGGAGAACAACCTGCTCATCGGCGATCACCTGCTCGTCAACAAGTTCGTCTTCGGTCCGACACCGCTCTGGATCGGGCGCGCCACGCTGCCCGTCCGCCCGATCCATCGCGGGGACATCGTGGTCTTCAAGTACCCCGACGAGCCGGATCGGGACTTCATCAAGCGGGTCATCGGCCTCCCCGGCGAGACGATCGAGCTGAAGAACAAGAAGGTGCACGTCAACGGTCAGCCGCTCGACGAGCCGTACGTGCACTTCCTGACGCCGCCCTCGAACGACTACCAGGAGGTCACGTCGTACGATCTGCGCGAGCGGTTCGGGCCCGTGACGGTGCCGCAGGATCAGCTGTTCGTGATGGGCGACAACCGCGACAATTCGCAGGACAGCCGCTACTGGGGGTTCCTGCCCCGGGGCTACGTCAAAGGCAGGGCGCTGCTGATCTACTGGTCGTACGAATCCGGGCGCGAGGATTACCTCGATGAAGGCCTGGGCGCCTCAATCAAGCGGCTCGGGTCGGTCGTCACTCATTTCTTCACCAAGACGCGATGGGAGCGCCTTTTCCGCCAGATCCGGTGAGGCCGGGCACACCATGATCAAGAAGGTCATCAGCCTCGTCATCTTTCTCGTGCTGTTGAACGCCGGCCTGCGAGTGGGCATCGTCTATTTCCGCGATCAGCAGTTCAAGGACGGGATACGCGAGCTCTCGCTCTTCTCGGGCGGCAAGGCAGAGGAGATCATCCGGGGGAAGGTGATGGAGCTTGCGGCGGAGAACCAGATCCCGCTGGATCCCGACTTCGTCGAGATCACGCGCAAGGTCATGCCGGGCGTCGGCGATCACTCCGCGATCAAAGTGTCGTACGCCGTGATGATCCCGGTCTTCCCGGGGCAGAACCGCCGGTTCGACTTCCAGTACACGACTCCCTGAGGATCCGGGGCGGAGCCGTACGGACATCCAGAGACGGAGCCGGAGGGAGATACAGAGACCGAGCCTGACCCGGGCTCACGGCCCAGTCACCAAGCTCACAACGATCACGAAGTCGCCAAGTCCTTTGTGGTCTTTGTGATCCTCGTGGCCTTCGTGTGGAGCCGTGGGCCGTTCACTCCCTGAGCAAGCTCAGCGCACTCGTTACTCCGCCACCGCTTTCGCCCGCGCTGCCGCTGTCTCGTGGCCGAGGGCGCGTTCGAACTCTTCCACCTCGCCGCGGATCTTCGCGGCGTACTCCGCGTCCTTCACGCTGCCGAGATTGGTCTCGACGTTCAGCTTCGCGCCCCGCAGCCCTGCGCCCAGCAGCTCGAATCCGACCTGCACGTCGCTCGACGCGGACGGGTTGCCGAGCGCGGCGATCACAATCCCCTGTTCGGCGGCGGCGGCGCAGGCGCGCATCACGGCGAGCGGCGCCGCGATCGCCACGCGCATCGCCCCCTGGACGGCCGCGGACCGCGCCGCCTTCTCCTCATCGGTCGCTTTCGGCTTCTTGTACGCCGCCATCACCAGGTCGTACGCCTCGCTGTCGCGATCGACGAGCGTTTGGAGCTCGTCGCCGAGCGCCGCGCACCGCTCGCCCGCGGCCTGGAGCCGCGCGGCGTCCTCCACGGTCGCGGCCCGCGACCTGGGCAGCCCCGCCACCATTGCCAGGAGCGACGCTCCCATGGCGCCGGCCAGCGCGGAGGCGGACCCGCCTCCGGGGGTCGGATTCGACGACCGGAACGCGGCCAGCAGGTCCTGAACCGTCCGTTCGATGAGCTTCAAGGTCTCTCCGATTGATGGCTGATGCGCGATGGCTCGATGACGGGATCTCCCGACACCACGCGGCCTCTTTTGATCACCACCGCGACCGATGCGGCGCCTACTCTGATCAAGTCTATCGCGTCGCCCGCGACGAGAACCGCATCCATCAGTTTGCCGGCTTCGAGGCTCCCGACGGCATCGTCCCGGTCGAGCGAATACGCGCCGTTGATCGTCGCGGCCGCCAGGGCTTCTTCGAACGTGAGCCCCATCGCGAAGCAGGCGAGCGTCATCGCGAACGGCATGGAGGGGGAGAAGCCGCCGCCCGGGTTGACGTCGGTGGCGAGCGCCACCGGCACCCCGGCGTCGATCAGGGCGCGCGCTGGCGCGAAGCGTCCCAACTTGAGATAGAACGCGGCGTTCGGAAGCAGCGTCGCCACGACGCCCGCGCCGGCCATGGCCCGGATGCCCTCCTCCGGGACGAAGATCAGATGATCGGCCGACCGTGCGCCGACTTCCGCCGCGACGCGGGAGCCGCCGCTGGCGCCCAGTTCGTCGGCGTGGATGCGGGGCTTCAAGCCGTGCGCTTTGCCCGCCTCCAGGACCCGCCGCGACTCGTCCGGCGTGAACACGCCGGTCTCGCAGAAAACATCGCACCACTCCGCGAGCCCTTCCCGGGCGACGGCGGGGATCATGCGTTCGGTGACGAGCCGCACGTAATCCTCGCGCCGGTGCCGGTACTCGACCGGGTATTCGTGCGCGCCCATGAAGGTCGGAACGAGATC
>JANOJK010000246.1:0-1857 GCA_031408165.1 Acidobacteriota bacterium
TCGTGGATAAGGCCGTCGGCCCGTGTAGCCTGTGTAGCTAGACACTCTCGATCGCCAGCGCCACGCCGTTGCCGCCGCCCAGGCACAGGGATGCGATCCCGCGCTTCTTTCCGGTGCGCCTCAGCGCGTAAATCAGCGTCGTCAGCACGCGCGCGCCGCTGGCCCCGATCGGGTGACCGAGCGCGACCGCGCCGCCCTGGACGTTCACCTTGGCCGGGTCGATGCCCAGCTCGCGCAGGACGGCGACCATCTGCACCGAGAACGCCTCGTTGATCTCGAAGAGATCGACGTCCGCCAGATCCCACCCGACCTTCTTCGCGACCTTGCGGACGGCTTCCACCGGCGTCATCAGCACCAGCTTCGGGGCGAGGCCGCTGGTCGCCTGACCGACGATGCGCGCCAGGGGCGTGACGCCGAGTGCCTGCGCCGTGTCCGCGCCCATGACCACGAGCGCCGCGGCGCCGTCGTTCACCCCGGGCGCGTTGCCCGCGGTGACGCTGCCGTCCTTCTTGAACGCGGGCTTCAGCCCGGCCAGGGCCTCCGCGGTGGTGTCCTCGCGGATCGCCTCGTCGCGATCGAACCTGAGCGACGGACCCTTCTTCTGCGGGATCTCGACGGAGACGATTTCGTCGGCGAACCAGCCCTCGCGCGTCGCGTGGGCCGCCTTGCGATGGCTCTCGGCGGCGTACCGATCCTGGTCCGCCCGGGGGACCTCGAACGTGTCCGCGACGTGCTCGCCGGACATCCCCATGTGGCACTGGTCGAACGCGCACCAGAGCCCGTCGTGGATCATCGCGTCGACGATCGTGCTGTTGCCCATGCGCAGGCCTTCCCGCACGCGCGGGAGCAGATACGGCGTGTTGCTCATCGACTCCATGCCGCCGGCGACGGCGACGTCGATGTCGCCGGCCGCGATCCCCTGCGCGGCGAGCATCACGGCCTTCAGCCCCGAGCCGCACACCTTGTTGATCGTCATCGCCGCGACGTGTTCGGCCAGTCCGCCGCTGAGCGCGGCCTGGCGCGCGGGATTCTGCCCCTCGCCGGCGGCGACCACGTTGCCCATGATGCATTCGTCAACCGCGGCGGGATCGATTCCGGCGCGGCGGACGGCCTCGCGCACCGCGATGGCGCCGAGCTGCGGCGCGGTGAAGTCTTTCAGCGACCCGAGGAACTTGCCGGTCGGGGTCCGGACGGCGGAGACGATGACCGACTCACGCATTGATGTAGAGGCCCTTCACGGTGTCGCGCCCGAGCAGCATCTGCAGGCGCGGCAGGATCGTGTCGCGTGCGCGTTCCAGCTCGCGCGCCCACTGCACGTCGCGCGCGCACACGATCATGTTGTGATTGCGGAGCTCGACGGTCGTGGCGCGCGCGAGCGCGGGACCGACCGCCACCGACCAGGCAAACGCGGTGCGCTCCCTGGAATCGGGCTGACGGCGGATGACGTCGGCGAGGACGGCGGGGGCGAAGCTCTGGAGAGGCTGCACGATCGGGCGATCATACCACCCGGATCATTCGCCAGGCGTCTCCACCACCGGCGGTTTGCGGCGCGCCGGCAGCCACAGATCGAAGGCCGTGCCCTCGCCCTCGACCGACGCGACGGAGATCCGCCCGCCGATCGCCTCGACGCACTCCGCGACGATGGCGAGGCCGAGTCCCGAGCCCTTGATGCCCAGCTCGGCGTCCTTCTCCGGGCTGGCGCGGAAGAAGTTCTCGAAAATCGACGGCACGTCGGCGGCGGGGATCCCGATGCCGTTGTCGCGGATGCAGATCGAGCGCCCGTCGTCGGTGGCGCCGCTGACGAAGATCTCGACGAAGCGCTCCGGCTTGGCCGCGTCGGAATACTTGATGGCGTTG
>JANOJK010000274.1:0-3808 GCA_031408165.1 Acidobacteriota bacterium
GTCAGGAGCAGGAACGCGACGATGGGCGTGACCGCGAGCCAGGCCGCGTAGCGCGCGGCCGTGATGAGCTCCGCCAGCGTGCCGCGCGTGCTGCGCTCGAGCGCCGCTGCGAGGCGCGCGCTTCCCCGCATCATCGTCCCGCGCACCCCCGACGGGAGCGGCGCGTGCGCGAACGCGGCTTCGAGCGGTGCGATCGTGTCGCCGGCGAACAGGCGATCGACACTCGCCGGCGCCGTCACCGCGACCCAGTGCTGCACCGCCGCCCCGGCCGTCCGCCAGAGCAGGGCGCCGGGCACGAAGATCACCGCGTACAGGAGGAGGATCGCGGCGGCGTCCGAGATGGGCCGGCGGCGGCGCCCGATACGGACGCGCCTCCGGACGGACGGCACGACAGGCGCCAGCAGGTAGGCGAAGAAGACGGACAGGAGCAGGAGCACTCCTGCTCCTTCGATGAGCCGCAGCATGGCGCGTTGAAAACCCCGATCGGTTTTGAAACCACTTCAGTGTACAGGTCGTGGGGGCCGGGGTGCGAATGCTGGGCGCGACGAGGACTTGACGCGCGCCTCCTATAGGCGCATATTGGGATCCACTCCTGTAGAAGAGAGGAGGATGTATCGAGTTGCCGCCTGACCACACAATGGGCCGGCGGAGTTTCGCCGCACCTGACGCCGCGGCTTCCGGATTCGTTCCTGGCGCGCGGACTCACCCGATGCGCGGCGGCTCTCCGCTGGCCCTCTTTTCTTGCCCTGCGCCCGCCCTCTGGAACAGCCTCGTTCACTCATCAGCCACGCGAACTGTCTGCACTCTGGAGTAATCGATCAGCGCGGGCGAGTAGGGTCGCCCCCGCGGGACTCGAGCGCACGCGCAGGCGTCGTTCGATCGCCGATTCCTGGATGGGGACGCGTCCGTGGAGATTGAGACCGGCACGACCCGCCGATATGAGTGGGGCGGTCGCGTCTACCGGGACCTGGACGATGAACGCGCAAACGCAGTGACGGCGAAGGCGCCAGCTCGGCAAGCGGCAGATCGATGGGGCGGCGTCATCAGGTCAGATCGGACTCGCGGACGGCTTTACGCGCGCAACCCGCTCTCCGTGACCCTCACAGCAGGCTGATCAGGCGTGAGGCACCTGCAGGACATGCACGCCACGGCTGCGCGCGAGGCGGGCCAGGCGATCGTCGGCGGTGGCAATCCCCGCGCCTTCGCGTTCCGCCAGGGCGAGGTACACACAGTCCGGGACCTTGTGTTGCAGGGACAGCGCGAGCAGGAGCGCCTGCGCGATGACCCGCTCGTCGTCAATCAACCGGATGACCCCGTCGGCGACGGCCTGTAGCAGCGCGTCCAGTGACTGTCCAGCGGACGCCGGTGCGAGCGCGTTGTCCGCCACCTTTCGCCGCAGGGCCGAAGCGGCCTCCGTCAGCAGCAGGCGGGGCGTGATCCAGGTGACGTCCCGCTCGAGAAGTGCGGCGGCCTCGTCGCTGCCTTCCTCCCGCACGACCCATCGGACCGCCACCGACGCGTCGAGCACCACGACCTGGAGCGCGTCAGCCGGTGGCATCCCGCTGCTGCCGAATGGTACGAGCGCTGTCTGCACGCCTGCCACGCTGGCCGCCAGAGGCGGCGCGAAGGGCGGCGGCACGGCGGCGAAACGCGTCCCGCTTTGCCGCCACCGACGCAGACAGGGTGGCGCGCACCTCTTCCTCGAGGGAGACCCCGCGCCTCGCAGCCCGCGTTTTCAGCGTTCGCGCGACGCGTTCGTCCAACTGGCGCACCTTGATGTCGGCCACGGTTCTTGTATCTTACCGTTGACCCCATATGGGGTCAAATGCTTTCCAATTATCCGAGCTGATCGATATCGAACGCCTGTCTGAACGGGTTGAGGTATCTCACGCCATCAATCAGCGCGCCGTGGGGGCCGTCCTCCGTCAGGATCGTCGAAATTCCGTTGACGCGTGCGGTCGCCCATATCTGGGCGTCCCAGTACATGAATCGGTGCTGGCGCACGGCCCTCACCGCCGCGGCGACGACGGCGGGCGTGACGTCGAGAACGGTCCAGAGCCGCAGCAGCCGATCCACCTGCGCGACGGCTTCGGCGGCCGTCAGCAGCGGGCGTTTCGGGCTGGTGGCGACGCGGACGAACTCGCCAACGGACTGCACCGACACGCGGCCGCGACGGTTGCTGAACAGCCGCTCGAGCACGTGCTCGGCCCTGAGCGACTTCTCCGTCTCCGCCGCGTCGATCGCATAGACCAGCACATTGGTGTCAATCAGCATGGCGCCCGCGCCGCTCTATCCGTTCGGCGTACAGATCGTCCCTGGTCCACCGCCTGGCGGCGCGGGGCTTCGGCGCTCGCCGGCGCAGCGTCTGGAGAAACGCTTTGAACTCGCGCCAGGCGAGCGGGTCGGGTGCGAAGGGTGCGCTGCCGGCGCGTTCGTCGCGATCGAGGGCGTCGCGAATCAGCGCCGCCTCCGTCACGCCGCGCGCGCGGGCGCGCCGCTTCAACGCCTGCTCCTGCCTGGCCTCGATGTAGACCTGCTTGCGAACGAGCCTGGGCATCGCGGGGGGTGCCTCCCTTATACATCGTATTATACATCACGAGGTCTGGCGGGTCGCGGGGCGCGGGTCGAGGGTCGAGGGTCGAGGGTCGAAAGTCGAGCCGCGAGGCGCGAGGGGCGAGGGTCGCGAAGGCCCGTCGGCTGAATGATGCGTGCGTCAGCGACGATGGCGTCGTCTGCGAGTGTCGCGTGCCAGCCTTGGCGGTGGGCCGATTATGGGGCGTCGGTCGATTCAGATTCGGCATGAGGCGCCCACCCGCAGGTCAGATCAGCGCCGCTCCGCGCGCGCCGGCGCCATTCAGCGCGCCGCAGATGCGCGCGAGGTCCGCGATGCGTGGCGCGCGTGCGTACGGGCCGTCATCCGGATCATCCACGCCTGCGCCTCCTCGAATGTCGAAAACCGGTAGACGCCTCGCGGCACGAGCGGGGCGCCCCGGATGCCGGCGGCCGTTTCGAGGAGCCGGTCGATCTCCTGCCAGCTGGACAGACCCACCCGCCGGACGCCGACAGTCTTCCGGGTGAAGGGGGACATCGTCAACCGATTATCGTCCAGGTCCGCGGCGGAGGCCTGCACTGCGTCCGGCCGTCATGGATGCTGACGGGATCACGGTACGGTTTCCACCTCGACCCATTGCGGATCGGTATCCCCGGGACGCCAGGCCAGCCACACGGTGGCTTCGCGTGCCTGGCCACTCTTCACGAGCTGCAGCGCCATCTCGCGCGCCATCCGCTGCCCGCGCGGATCGACTTTGCGCGGATCCTTGCCGCAAGTAGCGCCGCCCCCGATCGGCACGGCGGTCCCGTACGCCTGAGCCACGAGCTTCTTGCCGCTCAGCCCGTTGTCCCCTTCCGGCCCGCCGATCTCGAACGCGCCGGCGCCGTTGACGAGCCAGTCCACGTTGCCGATCTCCTCGAGCTCCCCCATTGCCACGTACTCCCGTGCGACCTTCTCGCACGCCTCGCGCACAGCGCCGGTCAACGCCATCCACTCGGCGCCGGCCACGTGGTGCACAGACGCCGATACAGCCACCAGCGTCTTTCCCCGCACGACCACGAGCACCTTTCCGTCCGGCCCGAGACCGAGACCCGCATTCGTTCGTCGGACGTGTTCCATCATCCGTACGAAGTCATCCGCCAGCGCCTGCTCGAGGGGCCGGTAGCCGGCGCGCACGCCATCAACCGCGTGTCCCACCGCGATCGCCTGGTCGTCCGACACGTCCCTGATCGCCCTCTCATCGTCGTCCAGCGGGCC
>JANOJK010000280.1:0-5842 GCA_031408165.1 Acidobacteriota bacterium
ATTGAATCGTATGACTGTATCCTAACACGGATACAATTCTTAGACGGCGGTCGGCTCAGTAAGGTTCCCGATGGAGGTCAGGCGACTGAGTGTTGACGTTGATTCCCAAACTGTGGTGGTCGGGAGGCTTCATCGTCTCGATCGGCTCGACTGGGTGCGAGCCCGCGCAACAGATGCACTCGAGACTCATTTCGTCCCGACCAATGAGGTCTGGGATCCGGGTTACGAATCGAAGCCGAATTTCTCTTCTTCTGACCCGTCGAGCGGAAGGGCTAAGCAGCAGGATCGCGGTTGGAGCAATCAGCGGCAGCCGTAGTCCGAACGTGGTCCAATAGGGCCGCTAACACGAGGCAGAACCGGGGAGCTGGACAGACCAAAGACCAGCACGAGACAACACGATTCACGACCCCGCTAAATCTGCAAAACCTCCATCCCCGAACCGAGCCACGTTGGTCTCAGCATCACTCCGCCCGGAGAGCGACCACCGGCTCAATGCGACCCGCACGGCGCGCGGGAAGCCACGCGGCAAGGAGCGCCAGAACGCAAAGGACCACGGCAACGACCGAGTACACCGTTGGATCAGATTGATTCACTTCAAAAAGCACGCCCTGCCGCTGCAGCAGATACGAGAGATTGTAAATGGCAAGCAGTCCGGCTGCGAGACCGACGACCAAAGCTGGCGCCATTCCCCGCACCAGAAGCATGACGATCTGGCGAGGCGCGGCGCCAATGGCCACACGAATTCCGAGCTCGCGCGTCCGACGCGCAACGGTGTACATGACGACCGCCAGAATGCCCGACGAAGCCAGCAACGCCGCAAAGGCGCCGAAGGACGTCAGCAATACCGCATGGAACCGCGTATGAGCGGTGCCTTCCCAGACGAGGCCGCTCACGGTTGAGACACCGGCGATGGGCAACTGCGAATCCTCAGACAAGATGACTTCCCGCACACGCGCGGCCACTGCGTCTGGCGGAAGTGTGCTGCGCACCACCAGCTTCAGACGAGACAGTTCTTGCGTCGAAGACAGATAAGCTTCGGGCTGCGGGATCCGCTGAATACTGGTCCGAAAGTCGTGGACCACTCCGACCACGCGGTACGAACGTTTGGTTCCGCGGCTCTCGACAACCAGGAACTGACCAACGGCATCCCGACTGCCCCAGAGCTTCTGCGCAAGGGTTTCATTGACCATCGTCACCAGGGGAGCGCCCTCCCGATCAGTGCTCTGAAAATCGCGTCCCTTCACGATTCGTATTCCGAGTGTGTCGAACGCTCCCGGCGACAGTACACGCATCCGAGGTCCGCCGCGTCCTTCAGCGAGGACCAGACCATCGCCGGTCGTCAGGTTCACGGCTGTGGCGAGCACTCGCTCGAGCGGCACGTGCGACATGACGGCGACCGACTCAAACTCGCGGTAGTCGCGTAGCCGGCCGACGAGCCGTTCATAGAAAGCCATACCGCCGAGCCGTTTGAGCATCGGCGGGGATGGCCGAATCGTCGTGACCGTCAGCTGGCTCGTGTCGAATCCAACGTCGATGTGGTGCAATCCATATAGGCTCCTCACGACCAACGCACTGCCGACCAGGAGCGCTAGCGTGGCGGCAATCTGCAGAGCAATCAGCACCTGCGATGCGATGTGGTGGCGTGGCCCGGCCACGGTTCTCCCGGCACCGAGCGCCGGCGTCATCCGGCGGATGACCAGCCACGGAGGGAGAATGCCGAAAATGCAGACGCTTCCGGTGGCCGCGGCCACGGTGAAGGCCAGCACTCGCCAGTCCAGTGTCGTCTCGTCGAGTCGAGGAATGTCTAGCGTGCCGAGGGCTGGCAGAGACATAACGATCAGCTGCGCCACCGCCAAACCAGCCAGCGCGCCACCGGTTGCTACGATTGCTGATTCGGCGACGAATTGCCGCAGTAGTCGCCGGCGTGATGCGCCAATCGCACCACGAATCGCTAACTCCCGCTCGCGGGCCGTCGCGTGCCCAATGAGCAGGTTCGCTACGTTGAAACACGAGATGAGCAGCAGCATCGTGACCGCACCCAGTAACAGTCCTAAATTGGAGTTGTGCGGGCCTGCCATCGACTCGAGCAACGGTACCAATAACACTTTTGACGCACCGTCAGTGCCTGCATCGCTCGGTGCGCCGAGCACCGCCGCCTGACTGGCTGCCGCTCTGAGGTCACTGGTCTTGAGCCGTGCGACGCCTGTAAACGCCCCCGAACCGAAGTCGGCAAGATCGGCCCCGCTGAGACGGTAAGGCATCCAGTACTCTGCATCGTCCGGGTACCGAAAACTTGGAGGCATCACCCCGACAATCGTCCGGACGGTATCGCCGAAGCGGACGGCTTGTCCGATGATTCCGACATCGGCACCAAATCGCCGGTGCCAGAGGCGGTCGCTTAGGACGACGGACTGACTTTCGGCGGGCGAGTCGATGACGTCGGGAATGCGCCCGATGGCTGGCGCCACTCCGAAGACCCCAAAGAACTCGCCGGTCACGAACGCGCCCCGCAGGATCTCCGGATCGCCACGATCGAGTAGCGTCTGCTCGACGCCGATGGTCACCGCCGCGCGGTCAACCGTGGGTAGCGCGCGTACGGCCGCGAGCGTGCCTCCGGAAATACCGAACAGCCCTCCCGTCGCCTGCTGGGTGAATACGGACACAATCCGTTCCGGATGATCGAACGGCAATGGCTTCAGCAGAACAGCGTTGTAGATTGAGTACACGCCGGTGGTCGCACCGAGACCCACCGCTAGCGTGAGTACAGCGGTTGCGGTGAAGCCAGGGCTCCGACGCAGGAGCCTGAGCGCATGCCGAGCGTCATTGACCATCCAAGACCTCATCGACCAAACATGGTTGTATCCAGCTGAGACGGAGGAACCCAGTGAACTAGACGACCGGCGATTGAAATCGAGCCTTGTCGGAAGTGTGGCTCAGGGGGGCCTTTACAGAGTACTGCCCGAATGCCGGTTTTGTCGAGGAACATCCATCACACTTGGGCTGTTCCCGTCGAACTCGATCCTGATCTCATTGATTTGCTCGAGGAGCTGGGGCGACCCGCGAAGGAGGCGGCTCGCGAGCTAATCGTGCTGGGTCTGTACAGCCATGGCGAGCTCTCGAGCGGCAGGGCGGCGGAGCTGCTCGGACAGCAACGAGGAGACTTCATCCGGTACGCCGCAGCAAAAGGGATCCCCTACTTTCAGATGACGGGTGAGGAGGTCCGCCGTGAAGTCGATAGAGACAAACTGTGAACAGCGGCCGAACGCGGGCTGCTCCGACTGAGCCACACTCGAAGGAGTATGGCCGGGGCGCAACTCGACAGGCTGCGATAATCTGGTGGCAGGCAGGTCGCGCAAGGGATTCGTTCCCAATGAAGCACACCGAACCGGTTATTCACAGCGATCCCGAAATCATGGGCGGCACGCCCGTGTTTGTCGGCACGCGCGTGCCGCTTGCGACGCTGCTCGACTATCTCGAAGCCGGCCAGCCGCTTTCTGAGTTCCTCGAGGATTTCCCGACCGTCACCCGAGCGCAGGCCGTCGCGGCCCTGGAGCAGGCCAAGGAGGCGCTCCTCGCCCGTGCGCGTCCTGCTTGATGAGTGCCTTCCAAGGCGCCTGAAACGCGAGCTCGTCGGCCACGATACGCGGACTGCTCCAGAGATGGGGTGGGCGAGCAAGCGCAATGGCTAACTGCTCCGCGCAATGGAGTAACGCCATGAGAGTGCCAACGCTGTACGGTTTTCTGTCTGGTGTCGTGATAGGCGCACTGCCGTTCGCGCTGCTTGGCTTTCGGACGAGCAGCTGGGTGCCCGCAGGGGTGATCGCGCTGACAGCCGGCGTCTTGTGCGCGACGGCTTGGCGTACGCCGCTGGCGCTGGGGTGCGGCGTGGCAGTCGGGACAGTGACGGCGGGTATGGCCGTCGCCATCCAGACAGGCGGTGACTGGAGGCTGTTCCCCTACGTGATCCTCGGCTTCCCGATGTACTACGTCGCCGCCGCGGCCGGGTGTTTAGCGGGTGCGTGGCGCTTGCCGCGACGGTCCGTTTCCGCCTCGTCGTGAAGGGGAGGGGCTGAGAACGGGCGTTATGCGAACCGCGTGACGGCCCTCGTGTGTTTTATCATCAAGGGTCGCCGACCGCGTTCGTTGACTGAAGCTGGACTGCGGTTACGCCGCCCTCGAGTTGCGTCCGACGCCATGCTTGCCCGGGCTGATCGCCATCGCGTTTCCCTGCGAGCGTCGACGCGTCCTTGCTCGCGTCGCATCCTGACGGCCAGCGAGTGCCGCGCCGCTCAGGTGCACCGGCGCGGATCGGCACCGGCCGTTCGTCGTACTTGCTCTCCGCGACCCATCCGATCGGGGCCGAAAATACACGATTCGGGCTATCCTGAATGGACCGACCGGACAGTCGGCCTTTCGTCATCAGCGTTTGGTTTATTCCGGCTGGCGGCGACAACTCGACAACTGGCGCTCCAGCGCTTCGATCGCCTTGCGGTGCGAGTGACACTTTTACAGTGCTTCGGACCCTACGCGTCTCGCCGGAGGGCATCAACTCTCTGCAGCCAGCCCGTCAGTGGGTTTCAACTGGTGAAAATCTGGGTCACCCCCTGTCACCTTCGCGCAGTCAACAACTTGCGGCCAGGAACGCCGACACCGCGCGCAGGAATCGAACCGCCTCGGCGCTGGATCGTAGCAGCCCGCCTGGTCGGCGCACATTTGTGCGGCCTATCGCCGATGTGCTAGGTTACATGTAACCGGAGGAATTCCATGCCGACGACCGCTCGATCCACGTCCCGCGATAAGGTCCGCGCGCACCGCACCCGATTGCGCAAAGCAGGGCTTCGTCCCGTTCAAATCTGGGTTCCGGACGTGCGGTCGAAGTCCTTCGCCCAGGTCGCACACCGGCAGTCGCTGGCGGTGGCAAGAAGTGTTCACGCCAAGAGAGACCAGACGTTCGTCGACGCAATTTCTGTCTGGAATGCAGAATGAAACGTGGCGAGATCTGGACCGTCGCGGGTGGAGCGGCCTATGCGGGCAAGCCGCGACCCGCGGTCATCGTCCAGGACGATCGGTTCGACGCGAATGATTCGATCGTCGTCTGCCCCTTGACCACCGATCCGACGCCGGCACCGCTCTTCAGGCTATCCCTCCAGCCCAGCGCCCAGAGTGGGCTGCGTGCACCATGCCGGATAATGGTGGATAAGTTGACGGCCGTGCCGAGGAAACGCCTCGGACGGCTGGTCGGCTCACTGGCCTCCGAAGAAGTGAAGGCGCTCAACCGCGCCATTTTCGTATTCCTGGGTTTGGCGGCAACGGAGCCGTCGCGAGAGTAGGTGCTTCACGCCGCGCCTCGGAGCCCTTTCAACCGCCTCTGCCACGCAGCGTGACCAGGAGAGCTATCCTCATCGTTATGACGGTGGTGGCGTTGCGCGCATTCAGTTTGTCGAATGAGGAACGATACGCCACCGTGCGCGCGCTACTCGCCAGGCAGGTTAGCCGGACTCGTATGCGAAATACCTGAACGATGTGCAGGGCCGCGTTGCGATCCTCGCGGCCGACGGAAGGAATCGATGAGACGAGCCACCGGACTGTCGGTAGTCCTGCTTCTTGTTGGCGTCGCGGCCGCGTCCGCCGGGCAAAATCCTCCGGCCAGCGCCGACGCCCAGAAGCTCGACGCGGCATGGGCGTCCCTGCGCGCGCGGAACGCGCGCGACTACGCCGTCGCCACGAAGAACGGCATCGACGAAGCCCGCTACGTCGAGGTCGGCGGCATCCAGCAGTGGATCACGATTCGCGGGGAAGACAGAAACAACCCGGTGCTGCTCTTTCTTCACGGCGGACCGGG
>JANOJK010000305.1:0-2608 GCA_031408165.1 Acidobacteriota bacterium
ACCGGGCAGGCGGCCGGTGTGTGCGACGACGACAACAGCCTTTGGCAGAACGACCCGGCCGGTCCGCAGCGGAGCGGGACCCGCGGCAGCGGCCACGGAGACCAGAAGGGCGACAAGGACAAGCCGGGCGATCAGCGGTCCGGGCAGCGCCCCAAGTGGTGGATCGATCAGAAACTGCGCGCCGACTTGGGCATTACGGATCAACAGTCGGTGGCAGTCGAGGCCGTCTGGCAGAAAACGCTGCCGGCGCTGCGCGACGCGCGCGTGCGGCTGGATCAGCTCGAGGACGCGCTGTCGGCGATGACCCAGCGCGACGGTTCGGACGAAGCGGCGGTGATCGCGCAGATCGAGCGAGTGGAGAACACCCGGGCGGAAGCCAACAAGTCGCGCACGCTGATGATCTACCGCATGAACAAGATCCTGACGGCCGAACAGCGCGCGAAGGTCAAGGCGACCTACGACCGGCCCGAACCGCCCCGGCGGGGCTCGTCGCCGAAGTGATCCAGGTTTTCATCATTCCCATCTCGTGGAGGATTTCGTGAAGAAGAACGTTGTCGTGGCAGTGGCTGCCCTGTTGATCGCGATCGCCGGTACGCCTGCCCAGGCGCAGGCTCCGGTACAGGTACCCCCGCCGCCCCGCGCGCCGGCCGCCCCGTTTGTGACGACCGGCACGCGTGTCGATCTCTCGATCGAGGATGCGGTGGCCCGCGCGCGTGACCGGAACATCGACATCGGGGTCGCGCGCATCACGCCGCGGCTGACCGACTTCACGATCGCCGGGCTCGAAGCCAATTACCGGATGAACCTCACCTCGACCGTCGGGAGCCGGAACAACACCCAGGCGGTCACGAACCAGACGCAGGGGGGCACGGGGTCCAGCCAGAAGACCGGCACCGCGTCGTGGCAGGGAGGACTCGCCCAGAACATGAAGTGGCACGGCGGGTTGTGGAACGTCGGCTGGACCAATAACCGCATCAACTCGTCGAACGTCTTCGCGACGCGGAACCCGACCTACAACTCGGGGCTCACGGCCAACATCACGCAGCCGCTCATGCGTGGCTGGCGGATCGATGCGACGCGCGCGGCGCTCCGGACCAACGTCATCGTGCAGAAAAACGATGAGATCGCGCTTCAGTCGACCGTGTCGACGACGATGGCGAACACGCGGAATGCTTACTGGGACCTCGTGTTTGCGATCCAGGCCGTGGAAGCCGCGCAGAACTCCCTGGACATCTCGGGCAAGCTCGTGCAGGACAACCAGGCGCGCGTCGAGATCGGCACGCTCGCGCCGATCGACATCAAGTCGGCCGAAGCCGAACAAGCGAATCGCCGGTTGACGCTCGTGCAGACGCAGGCCGCCGTCCGTACGGCGGAGCTCGCACTGAAACGGTTGATCGTCAGCGGCACCGATGACCCGCTGTGGACCTCGTCGATCAATCCTGTCGATCGTCCGGCGGCGACGCCTGAGCCGATCAATGTTGAGGCCGCGGTCACGCGCGCGCTCAGAGAGCGCACGGATATTCAACAGTCCCTGAACAGCCTGGCGATCAGCGACATCAACCTGCGCAATCAGGTCGAAGCCACGCGCCCCCTGCTCGATCTTGTCGCGAGCTACGGCCTGAGCGGCGCGGGCGGCACCCAGTTCATCCGCGCCCCCGGCTCCCTCGGCGGCGCCGTTCTCGAGACGATCCCCTCGGGATATTTCGACGCGTTGAGGAACCTCGGTGGGTTCAACCTGCCGGCGTGGAACGTGCAGGTCAACTTTGCGCTGCCGCTGGGCCAAAGCGCCGCCGAAGCAACCGTCGCGCGCACGCGGCTGTCGCTCGAACAGACCCAGGCCAACCTCAAGGCGCTGCAGCTCCAGATCGCGACCGACGTGGCCAACGCGGCGCTCACCGTCCAGAGCAGCCTCGAGAGCGTCCAGGCCTCGGCCAAGGCGCGCGAGCTCGCGCAGGAACGCCTGAACGCGATGCAGAGCAAGTTCGAGGTCGGCATGTCGACCAACTTCGAGGTGGTCCAGGCGCAGCGCGATTTCCTGGATTCGCAGAACAACGAACTCCGCGCCCTCCTGAATTACCGGAAGGCGCTCGTCAACTTCGAAGCGGTGCAGACCGTCGGGACCCGCGGCGTCGCGGCCGTCGGCGGCGGCGGCGGCGGCGGACTCTGATGTTCAGAAACCAGTTACTGCCATGAAAAAGCTGCTTTGGCTCGTGCTCCTCCTGCTCGCGGTGGGCGCCGGCGGCGCCTTCTTCTACGCCAACCGCGCTGAGAAGGAGCCGACCATCACGACGCTCAAGACCTCGCGCGGCTCCATCATCGACGCGGTCGGCGCGACCGGCACGCTGCAGGCGGTGCGGACCGTCACCGTCGGCACGCAGGTCTCGGGCATCGTCCAGGAGCTCTACGCCGACTTCAACGACCTCGTGAAGAAGGGTCAGGTCGTCGCGCGCCTCGACCCCTCGATTCTCGAGACGCAAGTCGATACCGCGCGCGCGAACCTGACCAACGCCAACGCGAACCTGGAACGGCAGCGGGTCACGGTCGCCGACGCCCAGGCCAAGCTGACGCGGGCCAAGGAGCTGAGCGCCCGGTGACCCTGATCAGCAAG
>JANOJK010000316.1:0-2990 GCA_031408165.1 Acidobacteriota bacterium
CTGACCAACGGCGACCAGATTTTCCCGCCGATGCTCGCGGCGGTCAACGCGGCGCAGCGCCGCGTCAGTTTCGAGACCTACATCTACACCGAAGGCGCCGTCGGCCGGCAGTTCACCGAAGCGTTCATCGCGGCCGCGAAGCGCGGCGTCGTCGTGCAACTCGTCATCGATTCAATGGGGTCCAGCAAGATCCCCGACGAGTGGCGCGAGAACATGAAGACCGCCGGGGTGAGGATCGGCGAGTTCGGCGAGCCCAAGTGGTACTCGCTCGAGGAGCTGAATTACCGCACACACCGCAAGATCCTCGTCGTGGACGGCCGCATCGGCTTTACGGGCGGCGTCGGCCTCGACGACCAGTGGCTGGGACACGCGGAAGACCAGCAGCATTGGCGCGACACCATGATCCGCATCGAGGGCCCCGTCGTCCGCATGATGGAGGGGGCGTTCAACGAGAACTTCATCGAAACGTCCAGGACCGCGATCGTGCCCCTCGTCGATCCGCCGGTCGTGAGCCCTCCCGGCCCGCTGGACAGCGCGATGGTGCAGCGCAGCTCGCCGACCGGTGGCAGCAACGACCTGAAGCGGCTGTATCTCCTCTCGATCGCATCCGCGCGCCGCACGCTCGATATCTGCACGCCCTATTTCGTCACCGACGAGTCGAGCGACTGGTCCCTCGCGCAGGCCGTGAGGCGCGGCGTGAAGGTGCGCATCCTGGTGGAGGGAGATGTCACCGACGCGAAGCCCGTGAAATACGCGAGCCGCCAGGCCTACCAGCGGCTGCTCGATTTGGGCATCGAGATCTACGAATACCAGCCGACGATGATGCACGCGAAAACAATGGTGGTGGACGGGTCGTGGAGCACCTTCGGATCGGCGAACTTCGACAACCGCTCGCTCGAGCTGAACGACGAGATGAACGTCGCCGTCAGCGACCGCGCGCTCGCGGCCCGGCTGCTGGAGGACTTCGAGCAGGACCTGCGGCGCGCAAAGAAGCTGGATCCCGCCGAATGGCGCCGGCGGCCGTTCCTCGACAAGACGCGCGAGCACTTCTGGAGCTACTTCGGGGAGATCTTTTAAGGAGGTTGGGGGCTGGAGGTTGGAATCGGGAAGCGCTACCCCCAGCCTCCAACCTTCAGCCTCCAGCCTCCAGCCTCCAGCCTCCAACCTCCAAGTACAATCACTGAGTGCCTCCCCGCGTCCGCTTCGCGCCGTCACCGACGGGATATCTGCACGTCGGCGGCGCGCGTACCGCGCTCTTCAACTGGCTGTTCGCGCGGCGTCATGGCGGCACGTTCGTGCTCCGGATCGAGGACACGGACGCGGAGCGCTCGTCGTGGGAGATGGTCGCCGGGATCGTCGACGGGCTACGGTGGCTCGGGCTCGACTGGGACGAAGGCCCGGACGTCGGCGGTCCGCACGCGCCGTACTTCCAGTCACAACGCCTCGAGAAGTACCAGGCCCACGCGCATGCGCTCGTGACGGACGGCCGCGCCTACTACTGCTACTGCCAGCCCGAGGAGCTGCAGCGGAAGCGCGCGGAGGCGGAAGCGCGCGGCGAGGCATGGACCTACGACCGCGCCTGCCTGCGGCGTGACGCCGCCGAGATCGCGGATCTCGACGCCGCGGGCGCGCCGAAGGCGGCGCGGTTCCGCGTGATGCCCGGCCAGACGCGCTTCAAGGACCTGGTCCACGGCGACATCGCATTCGACAACGCGAACATCGAAGACTTCGTCATCCTGCGATCCGACAACCAGCCGACCTATCACCTGTCGGTGGTCGTGGACGACGTGGACATGGCGATCACGCACGTCGTCCGTGGCGATGACCACATTTCGAACACGCCGAAACAGGTCCTGCTGTACCGCGCGCTCGGGAAGCCCGAGCCGCAGTTCGCCCACGTGCCGCTCATCATGGGACCGGACAAGAAGCGGCTCAGCAAACGCCATGGCGCGACGTCCGTGATTGAGTATCAGCGCCTCGGCTACCTCCCCGAGGCGATGGTGAACTTTTTGGCGCTCCTCGGCTGGTCGCCCGGCGGCGATCGTGAAGTGCTGTCGCGCGACGAGCTGCAGCAGTTGTTCGCGATCGAAGGGATCAGCGGCGGCAATGCCGTCTTCAACGCCGACAAGCTCGACTGGTTCAACCAGCAGCACATCGGCCGGCTGCCCGGAGACGAGCTGCTGCGGCGCATCGAGGCTCGGCTGCGCGACGCGCAACTGTGGCGCGACACCCTCACCTCATCCGAGTCCGAGTGGATCGTCCGCGTTGTCGACCTTCTGAAACCGCGCGTCAAAAAGCTCGACCAGCTCGTGGATGAGCTCCGGCCGTTTCTCGTCGAGGAACCGGAAATGGACCCCGCGGCCGCCGCCAAGCACTTGTCCGGCGACATTCGTCCGCTGCTTGCACAATTTGCGGAGGCGTTGCACATTCTCGGGCCGTTCGACGCGTCAACGGCGGAGCAGACGCTGCGCGCCACCGCGGAGCAGGCCGGCGTGAAAGCCGCGGCGCTGATTCACGCCACGCGCGTGGCCGTCACAGGCCGTGCGGTCAGCGCCGGGTTGTTCGATCTCCTGGTCCTCCTCGGGCCAGATAAGACAGTTCGCCGCCTTCGACGGGCGATCGACTACACACGTTGAGCGCGGTTACCTGGCGGTCCCGGGCGCACTTGAGGTATAGCTCTTCCTCTTCGGGCTAATTCATTGCTCATCCGGACGGTAACCCGCGTCGCGCTTCCCGCCTGCCGCCGAAATGTGTGAAAAAGATCCTCCTCTTTTCCCCGCCAGCTACATAGCATAACTTACGCAGTGTCAACAAGTTACCGGCACAGCCGTTGCAGGTACGAGGCTCGACCCGTAGGCGGGTGAGGAGGGATCGTGGCAAAGGAAGACCGTGGGTTTGCATCGATGGACCGGGCCAAGCAGCGCGAGATAGCGAGCAAGGGCGGCAAGGCGGCGCACCAGAAAGGCACCGCACACGAATGGACCAGCGAA
>JANOJK010000317.1:0-2958 GCA_031408165.1 Acidobacteriota bacterium
AAACTAGCTGTTACTGGACAGGTTGAATTAACCATTGCTGCTAATGGTAGGGTGTTAGCTATCTTTAGAGTAGGAGATTCAACCTGTCCAGTAACAGCTAGTTTAGCATCAGCTTGATTTATAAAAGGCCCACCGATACGAACATTTTTAACTATATCAGTACCATTAAATAAGTTATAAAGTATATCAAACTGTCCATCTAAAACATCTGCAAATAGAATTTCTCCATCTACCCAATTTTGATGTCACCTCCTGCCGCCTTCACTGGCGGCCGTCAGCACAGGTGAGAGGGCCGACCTCAGGACAGGTAGCGCCGCACGAGGCTCGCGATGGCGAGCAGCGACGCGCCGGAAAGGACCATCAACGCAGGCTCCTGATTGACGACCGCCTGTTGCGACGCGGCGATGCCCGCCGCAAGCGCGGTCGGCTCGCTGGCCACCGCCAGGAGCGCAAGTCCAAGCAGAACGACCCCAAGGGTGATGGTTGCCTTCATTTCCCGTCCTACTTCCTCCAGTGAGTGGTTTTTTGCCCAATCACCCGCCTTTTCGCAGGGCCTTGCGACCCCGACTGCAAACGTCCGACCAGAGCCGCAAGCCCGGCCTTTTGGCTGGCCTCCAACGGTGTGGCTGTGCTACTGTTTGAGTCTCCCCGGACTGGTTCTTTTCTGAGTTGATGCAAGCGCGCCGCTACACATTTGTGATCGCCGATCGGCAGACGGGGGCCGTACGCCGCCTGACGATCTCTCTCTGGCCGACGTTGGGCGCCATCGCGGGCGTTTTTGCCCTGCCGGTGCTCGTGGGGTTAGGGGCGCGGTGGAGTGCGTCGGCGAGCCTTGCCGACCTGCGCATGACGAACCTGTCGCTGCAGGTCGAGAACACCAGTTACCGCCAGGCGACCGGCCAGCTCGCCGGACAGATCTCCGCCCTCCAGACCGCTGTCGATCAACTGGGCGAACGCGCCACGGTGGATCCGAACGCCAGCCGGGCGATGGACAAGCTGCCGGCCATCGTGAAGTCGCGCGCCATGGGCGGTGCCAGCCGGGCCGCGCTCGGGCCCATGCTGGGGGCGGGCTCCACCGACACGGCCCTCGGCGTTCTCAGCGAGCTGCTCGGGGCGCTCGGCAGCCGCCTTGATTCCGTACGCGACAGCGTCGAACGCCGTCACGCCCTGGCGGCGGCCACCCCGTCACTCTGGCCGGTCGCCGGCTGGCTCTCGTCCACCTACGGCAACCGCAAGGATCCCTTCACGCACGAAGGGGATTTCCATCCGGGCCTCGACATCTCCGCCGACTACGGCCAGCCGGTGCTCGCGACCGGCGACGCCACGGTCGTCACCGCGGGCCCCAATGGCGCCTACGGCAACATGGTGACGCTCGACCACGGCTTCGGCATCGTGACGAAGTATGGCCACATGTCCAAGCTCGGCGTCGCCGGCGCCCAGCGCGTGAAGCGCGGCGACGTCATCGGCTACGTCGGCTCGACCGGCCGTTCGACGGGCTCCCATCTCCATTACGAAATCTGGATGAACGGCCGCCTGACCAATCCGATGGCCCTGCTCGCCAAATAGCGCCACTTTCTGGAGTACAATCGTCGGATACCTATCCGATGATTATCGATAAAGTCCTCGCGAAAGTCTTCGGCACCGCCAACGAGCGCGATCTCAAGCGCCTCGCGCCGATGGTCGCCGAGATCAACTCCCACGAACAGGCCATCACGGCCCTGTCCGACTCGCAGCTGCGCGACAAGACCGCGGAGTTCCGCGCCCGTCTCACCCAGGGGGCAACCCTCGACGATCTGCTGCCGGAGGCGTTCGCCGTCGTCCGCGAGGCGGGGCGGCGCGTGCTGAACATGCGGCACTTCGACGTGCAGCTGATCGGCGGCATGGTCCTGCACCGCGGAAAAATCGCGGAGATGAAGACCGGCGAAGGCAAGACGCTCGTCGCCACCCTGCCGGCGTACCTGAACGCGCTCGCCGGCCAGGGCGTCCATGTCGTCACCGTCAACGACTACCTCGCGCGCCGCGACTCGGAGTGGATGGGGCGGATCTACCGCTACCTCGGCATGACGGTCGGCGTCATCCAGCACGACCTCAACGACGGCGAGCGGCAGGTCGCCTACGCGGCCGACATCACCTACGGCACGAACAACGAGTTCGGCTTCGACTACCTCCGCGACAACATGAAGTTCGACCTCGCGCACTACGTGCAGCGCGGCCACCACTTCGCGATCGTGGACGAGGTGGACTCCATCCTGATCGACGAAGCGCGCACCCCGCTCATCATCTCCGGCCCGGCCGAGGAATCCACCGACCTCTATTACGAGGTCGATCACATCGTCCCGCGGCTCTCGAAGGGACGCGTGACGCGCGGCGACGTCAAGGCGGAGGATCGCGAAGAGCTCGAGAAGACCGGCGACTACATCGTCGACGAGAAGCACAAGACCGTGACGCTGACCGAGAGCGGGATGGCCAAGGCCGAGAAGATGCTCGCGCACCATCTCGAGGCCGGGACCGACGGGTTGTACGACCCGCAGAACATGAAGGTCCTCCACCACATCAGCCAGGCGCTCCGCGCGCATGCGTTGTTCCACCTCGACGTGGAATACATGGTGAAGGACGGCGCGGTCGTGATCGTTGACGAGTTCACCGGACGGCTGATGCCGGGCCGGCGCTGGAGCGACGGGCTCCACCAGGCGGTGGAAGCCAAGGAGCACAACACGAACCACCCGGAAGTGAAGATCGAGCGCGAGAACCAGACGCTCGCGACGGTCACGTTCCAGAACTACTTCCGCAAGTACAAGAAGCTGTCCGGCATGACGGGCACGGCCGACACCGAGGCGCAGGAGTTCGCCAGCATCTACAAGCTCGACGTCATGGTCGTCCCGACCAACCGCAAGCTCGAGCGCAAAGAGGAACCGGACAGCGTCTACCGGACCGAGAAAGAGAAGTACGACGCGATCG
>JANOJK010000354.1:0-9221 GCA_031408165.1 Acidobacteriota bacterium
CAGCTCCCGAAGCCCGGCACCGCCGTACCGCCGGGATCGCCCGGCGAAGTGGACTGGGACGAAGTCTACGTGCAGAGCGTCCCGTTCGAGGGCAGGCAGACGGCCCCGATCACCATCCAGACCAAGGCGGGCTACACCGGCGACGCGCCGCAATCGCGCGCCGAGATGTTGAAGAACTCCCAGTTCCAGGACGTGCGGGTCCACATCTTCGCCAAGCACAGTGCGTCGCAGTGGGTGGAGATCGGCGCGTTCGACGTTCCCCGACAGGTCCTGGCGCAGTAGTGGGTGCACCAGCGGCCGGTCAGCCCAGCGCTCGGGCCGAAGGACAGTTGAAGCGGCGGCTCGGCCCTCTCGACGCCGCCGCGATCATCATCTCCAACGTCATCGGCGGCGGCATCTTCTTCGTCCCGGTGATCGTGGCCCAGCTCGTGCCGGCTCCCGCCGCGATGCTCGGCGTGTGGCTCGCGGGGGGGGCGCTCGCGTTCGCCGGCGCGATGGCGTACGCGGAGCTGGCGGCGGTGCGGCCGCACGCCGGGGGGGAGTACGTGTACCTGCGGGACGCGTACGGGCCGCTCGCCGCGTTCCTGACCGGGTGGACGTCGTTCATCGCGGGGTTCTCGGGCGCCATCGCCGCGAGCGCCGTCGCGCTCGCCGATTACGTCAGCCGTTTCATTCCCATGGCCGACGGCGCCAAGCCCGTGGTGTCGATCGCGGCGATCGCGGTGCTCACGCTCATCCACGTCCGCGGCCTCGGTCCCGGCCGTCTCGTTCAGAACACGCTCGCGGGCATCAAGGTGACCGCCATCGTGCTGCTCATCGCGCTGGGATTTTCGATCGGCCACGGCGACGCCGCGCACCTCGCCGGCGGCGCGCCGGTGCTGCCGCTGTCGTGGCTGCTCGCTCTCGTGCCGGTCATGTTCAGCTACTCCGGCTGGAACGCCGCCGTCTACGTCGCCGAAGAAGTGCGGGATCCGTCGCGTAACGTGCCGCTCGCGCTCGCGCTCGGCACGGTGGTCGTCGTGATCATCTATGTCGCGTTGAACGCGCTCTACCTCTACGCGCTGCCGGCCGGCGAGCTGGCGTCGCTCGAAGGCGGGAGGCTGATGGACACCGTCGCCGAGCGCCTCTTCGGGTTCGCGGCGGGCGACATCATCGCGCTCTTCACCATCGTCAGCATCGCGGCGAGCATCAGCGCGATGGTCCTCGCGGGCCCGCGTGTGTACTTTGCGATGGCGCGCGACGGGATGTTCGTCCGCGCCGCGGGGCGCGTGCACCCGCGCTTTCACACGCCGGCGGCCGCGATCGTCGCGCAAAGCGTGTGGAGCAGCGTCCTCGTCCTGTCCGGCACGCTCGCACAGCTCGTCACCTATACGGGATTCGCGGTCGTGCTGTTCGCCGGGATCGCCGTGAGCGCGGTGTTCGTGCTCCGGAGCCGGGATGCCGGCGCGCCGCGGCCGTTCTCCGCGCTCGGGTATCCGTGGGCGCCCGCGATATTCGTCGTGGCAAGCGTGGCGATGGTGGGGAACTCGTTCTGGAGGGATCCCGGCTCGTCGCTGGTGGGGCTCGCGCTCATCGCGACGGGTGTGCCGATGTATTACGCGATCCGGCGAGCGCCGCCAGCGTGAGGACTGCGAGGATCCCGTCGCTCGCCGCAAACAGCAGGAACGACGCGGGGGCGTGACGGACGAGGTAATCGGCCAGAAACGCCGCCGCCGCGCCCGCCCCCTTCAGTCCGACTCCCATCAGCCACAGGTACCATCGTGCGCCGCGCGGATCACGGTGGGGCCAGTAGTAGCCGGCGCCCACCGCGAGCAGGAAGAGCCCGTTCGTGTCCGCGAAGACGCGGGGCTGCGGCGTGGGCACGCCGAAGATGGCGGCCATCCGATCCGCGGCGGTCAGGAGCAACAGGCCGACCGCAACGTCGTAGACACCTGATACGGCGGCGATCCCCCGTACAAACGGAAAGGGCGCCGACGTGGTCATCGGCGCCCTCCCCACTCTTCAATCACCGTTCGGCAATCGCCAATTACTGAATGCGCTTCAACTCTCCCTGGAACGTCACGGTCTGTTCCGGGTTGATCAGCACGTCGAACTCCGCCGTCTCGAAGCCGTCGGCGCGGACTTCGACCTTGTGGCGGCCGGTGTTGAGCGCGAGCTTCTGGAAGGCGCCGTCGAACTGGTCGACGTAGCCCACGAAATAGCCGTCGACGTAGACCTTCGCGGAGCGGGGCTTGACCTTCAGTTTGAGGTTGCCCTGTTCGCCCCCGCCGTAGGAGCTCGAGTACGACCCGCCGCCGCCGTAGCCGTACGGGTCGCCGAACGGATCGCCGTAGTACGGCGACCAGCCGAGGCCGGAGTAGAGGCCGTAGCCCATGCCGAAGCCGTACGGGTAGTAGTAGTTGTTGTAGCGATTTCCATACCCATAGCCGTACCCGGACCCGAAGCCATAGCCGGAACCGTAGTACGGATCGTAGTAGCCAAACGTGGCGTTGCGGTCGGGGACCGGGACGGTGCGTTCAACGGCCTGGCCGGTCGCCGGGCGATCGCCGCGCGGCCGGCTCCACGTCGGCACTTCGCGCGCGCCGGTCGCGTTGTTGTTCGAACCGGCGTTGTGCTCGGGGGCCGGCGCCGTGCGGGTGCGCCCGCTCGGGCGCGCGCTGCCGCTGTCGCCCGATGATGCCGCGGCACCCGAGGAGGTCGATCCGCCGCTCGACGATCCGCCGCTCGACGACGATCCGCTGCCGCGAGTCACGGCCGAGCCGCTCCCGCCTCCGCTCGGACCCGACCCGCGTGGCGTCGCCTGCGATCCATCGTCGGCGTACGACATGCCACTACGGAAGCCCGGGCGATGCTGCGGCGCGCTTTCGCGCATGGCGCGATCGCCGGAGCTGATGGACGGGGATGACACGGGGCTCGCAGACGGCCGGCTGAAGTCCGAGCCGCCGCCACTGCTGGTGGTCGAGCTGACGCCGCTCGAGCCGGAAGCGCTGCCGCCGCTTCCCCGGTCCACGGCGCCGCCGCCACTCGGGGCGCCGCCGCCGCTCGCGCGATCGACCGCGCCTGCCGCGGGCCCGCCGCCGCCGCCGGTTTCGGGTTTCTGGGCAAACGCCGGGGCGGCCGCCAGAGTGAGGGTGGCGAGGACGATTCCGAGCCCGAGATTGAAGGATTTCATGTGCGCTCCTGTGCGCTTCCCCTGCGGGAAGACCTGGTTGTCGCACCCTGATTGTGCAACAGATCTGCCACCCATGGAACCCGGGAAACGAAGGTTTTTTGCGCCGGACCTCTCAAATGTGTCCTGTCCGGGCTGCAGGACCGTCCCCTCTGATAGACTGATTTTTTGGGTATTTTCACATGTTTCACGCAACCACCGTCCTCGCGGTCCGGCACGCCGGCCAGACCGTCATGGCCAGCGACGGGCAGGTCACCTTCGGCGACACCGTCGTCAAGCAGCACGCCCGCAAGATACGGCGGCTCTACAACGAGCGGATTCTTGCCGGCTTCGCGGGCTCGGCCGCGGATTCGTTTGCCCTTTTCGCGCGGTTCGAAGCCAAGCTCGAACAGTATCGCGGTAATCTCGAACGGTCGGCGGTGGAGCTGGCGAAGGACTGGCGGTCCGATCGCATCCTCCGTCGGCTCGAAGCCATGCTCGTCGTGATGGACGGCGAGTCGACCTACCTCCTGTCCGGCAATGGCGATCTCATCGAGCCTGATGACGGGATCGTGGCGATCGGGTCGGGGGGAGCCTATGCGCTCGCGGCCGCGAAGGCGCTCGCGCAGCACACGTCGCTCGACGCGCGAGGCATCGCGGAACAGGCTATGCACATCGCCGCGACGATCTGCATCTATTCGAACGATTCGCTGACCATCGAAGTGCTGTGACCCGGACGACATGCCCATTTACCTCCCTGAATCGACGACCTCGACGATCCAGTCGATGACCCCCCGGCAGATCGTCGCCGAGCTCGACAAGTACGTCGTCGGCCAGCATCAGGCGAAGCGCGCCGTCGCGATCGCGCTCAGGAACCGCATGCGCCGGCAGAAGCTGCCGGCCGAGATGGCGGAAGAGGTCGCGCCGAAGAATATCCTGATGATCGGCCCGACGGGGGTCGGCAAGACGGAGATCGCGCGCCGGCTCGCGAAGCTCGCGCAGTCGCCGTTCCTGAAGATCGAGGCGTCGAAGTTCACCGAGGTCGGCTACGTCGGCCGCGACGTCGAGTCGATGATCCGCGATCTCACCGAGATCGCGGTGGAGCTCGTCCGCGAGGAGCGGACCGCGGAGGTGCGCGAAAAGGCGAGGGCCGCCGCCGAGGAGCGCGTGCTCGATCTGCTGCTCCCGCCGCTCCCCGCCGCCGCGGAGTTCGAGGCGGGAGCCGCGCCCATCCGCGAGCAGGCGCAGCGCACGCGCGAAAAGCTGCGCGAGCAGTTCCGCGAGGGGCGGCTGGATCACAAGCAGCTCGAGATCGACGTACGCGAGCGCTCGTTCCCCTCCTTCGAGATCATCGCGGGCTCCTCGGTCGAGGAAGTCGACATCAACGTCAAGGACATGCTGCCGGGGCTCTTTCAGGGGCGCACGCGGAAGCGCCGCGTGCCGGTGCCCGAGGCGTTCGACGCCCTGCGGCAGGAAGAAGAACAGAAGCTGGTCGACATGGACAGCGTCGCGCGCGCCGCGGTCGATCGCGTCCAGCAGGCCGGCATCATCTTCATCGACGAAATCGACAAGGTGGCGGGGCGCGAGGGAGGCCACGGCCCCGACGTGAGCCGCGAAGGCGTCCAGCGCGACATCCTGCCGATCGTCGAGGGGACGACGGTGAATACGAAGTACGGGATGGTGAAGACGGACCACATCCTGTTCATCGCCGCGGGCGCGTTCCACGTGTCGAAGCCGTCGGATCTCATCCCCGAGCTGCAGGGGCGCTTCCCGATCCGCGTTGAGCTCGAGCCGCTCGGGCGCGAGGATTTCATCCGCATTCTCACGGAGCCGAAGAACGCGCTCGTGCGCCAGTACACGGCGCTCCTGTCGACGGAAGGGGTGACGCTCACCTTCACGCCCGATGCGATCGAGCGCCTGGCGGACGTGGCGACGCTCGTCAATGAGCGGACGGAGAACATCGGCGCGCGCCGCCTGCATACCGTGATGGAGAAGCTGCTCGACAACGTCTCGTTCGACGCGCCCGACCTGGTGGAGAAGAACCTCACGATCGACGCCGCCTACGTGGACCGCATGCTCGCCGAAATCGCGCGGAACGAAGATCTGTCGCGATATATCCTGTAGCCACGGACGCCACCGATTGTCTAGCCACGGACCGCACGGACGGCTCAGCCACCGATTGCACGGATCCCACCGAGTACGAAAATACGCGATCGTGGTCGCGGCGATCGGCACGCTGACGGCCGGCTGCGGCAAGAAGGGCCCGCCGCTGACACCGCTCGACATGGCGCCCGAATCGCCCGGCACGATCGTCGCGCGCCGGCTCGGCGACACGGTGTACCTGCAGATGAAGGTGCCGGCGAAAAGCGCCGCGGGCACGGGTCCGTATTCGATCGATCACCTCAACGTCTACGCGGTGACGCTGGCGCCCGGCGCGGTGGTGCCGCCCAACCGCGATCTCCTCAAGCCCGAGCAGGTCATTGCCACGATCCCGGTCGCGCCGCCGCCGGATCCGGAGGCGGCGGAGCCGGAGACGCCGCAGACGCGTCCCGGCCCGGGCGACACGATCACATTCGTGGAGACGCTGACGCCGGAGGTGCTCACGCCGCGCGCGATCACGAAGCCGCCGAAAGTCGAGAACCCGCCGAAGACGCCGGCGCCACCGCCCGGCGCGGCGGCGGGAGCGCCCGCCGTGCCGCCGCCGCCCTCGGGGCCGGCCGTCCTCACGCGCCTGTACGTGGTGCAGGGGATGACGTCGAACCGCCGCCCCGGCGCGCCGTCGCCGCGCGTCGAAGTGCCGCTGCTGGCCGCGCCCGGCGCCGCGCGCCCGCCGGCAACGCCGCCGACGTGGGACGCCACGTCGGTGACGGTCACCTGGCAGCCCCCCGCCACCTCGTCGGACGAGGCGCCGGGCGTGTCATACAACGTCTACGCCGTGCCGGCGGCGGCCGGATCCGCTCCGGCAGGCGTCCCGGTCACCGCGCCCGTGCCGTTGAATGCGGCGCCGCTCGACGTGACGACGTTCGCGAAGGAGGGTGTCTCGCCGGGGCAGGAGCAGTGCTTCGTCGTGCGCAGCGTCGCCACCGTCGGCACCGCGGTCATCGAAAGCGATCCCTCGGATCCCATCTGCGTGACGCCGACCGACACCTTTCCGCCCGCGGCGCCGAAGAACCTGCAGGCGGTCGGATCGGCGGGCGTCGTAAACTTGATCTGGGCTGCGAACACCGACGCCGACCTCGGGGGCTACCTGGTGTTGCGCGGAGAGGCGCCGGGTGACACACTGCAGCCGCTGACGCCGGAGCCGATCCGGGACACTCGTTATCAGGATCGCTCGACGAAGCCGGGCGTCACCTACGTCTACGCAATCGTGGCCGTCGATCGCGCGACGCCGGCCAACCGGAGCGCCGCCTCGAACCGTGTGCAGGAAGCCGCCCGATGAGAAAGTTTTTCCGCGTCGACTACAACGGCACGCCGCGCCACGTGATCGAGGCCGCCGAGGGCGGCCCGTGGCGGCTGCTCGAGGGCGAGCTGTTCGAGAGCTACGAAGCGGGCGAGGTGATCGCGCGCGACGCGCATCGGCTGCTGGCGCCCGTCACGCCGTCGAAGGTCGTCTGTATCGGCCTCAACTACAAGGATCACGCCGCCGAGCAGGGGAAGCCGTTGCCGAAGGATCCCCTGATGTTCATCAAACCTTCGACCTCGATCGCCGGCCCCGGGGACACCATTCTCCTGCCCGACGGCGTCGGGCGCGTGGACCACGAAGCGGAAGTCGGGGTGGTGATCGGCAGGCGCGCCCATCACGTGAGCGAGGCGGACGCGGCCGGCTACGTCTTCGGGCTGACGTGCTTCAACGACGTCACCGCCCGCGAGCTCCAGCAGAAGGGGGCCCAGTACACCCACGCCAAGGGGTTCGACACGTTCGCGCCGATCGGGCCGTGCATCACGGCGGGCATCGACTATCACGCAATGGCCGGCGTCGGCATCGAAGGCTGGGTCAACGGCGCGCGCCGCCAGAACTCCTCGACCAAGCAGCTCGTGTTTTCCATCGACTATCTGATCGCCTACATCACCAGGGTGATGACGCTGCTGCCGGGCGACGTCATCGCGACCGGCACGCCCTCCGGCATCGGCCCGCTCGAGGCGGGAGACACGGTCACGATCAGGATTCCGGGCGTCGGCGACCTCACCAATGCGGTCGCCAACGAGGCCAACGCCACCACGCAAGGGAGCAAGCCATGAAACTCTTCATCGACTCCGGCCATCTACCCGATATCGAAGCGCTCGTGCCGCTCGGCATCATCGACGGCGTCACCACCAACCCCTCGCTGCTCGCGAAGGAAAAGGGAGACTCGCGCGCGCTCCTCAAGAAGATTTGCGAGCTGGTGAAGGGTCCCGTGAGCGCCGAAGTGGTTGCCACGACGACGCAGGAGATGCTCAAAGAAGGGCGCGAGCTCGCCAGGATCGATCCGCACATCGTGGTGAAGGTCCCCTTCACGCGCGACGGCGTGAAGGCCTGCAAAGCGCTCTCGAGCGAGGGGACCCGCGTCAACGTGACACTGATCTTCTCGCCGACCCAGGCGCTGCTGGCCGCCAAGGTCGGCGCCACCTACTGCAGCCCGTTTGTCGGGCGCCTCGACGACATCGCCACGAGCGGCATGCAGCTCATCCAGGAGATCGTCGAAATCTACGCGAACTACAAGTTCACCACCGAGGTTCTCGTCGCGAGCACGCGCGGCCCGCTCCACATCGTCGAGGCCGCCCGCATGGGCGCCGACATCTGCACCTGCCCGCCCGCGGTGATCGACTCGCTGTTCAATCACCCGCTGACCGACATCGGGCTGAAGAAGTTCCTGGCCGACTGGGAAAAAGCCCAAGCCGTCAATCGCTAATCCCCGATCGCTGATCCCGGATCCCTTATCGTGAATCCTGGATCCCTCATCCTGAATCCGGTATCGGAATCCGAATCCGGATTGAGGATTCCGGATTGAGATTCAGGATTCCGGATTCCGGATTCCGGATTCCGGATTCCGGATTCACGATTCAGGATTCAGGATTCACGATAAGGGATCCGGGATTAGCGATCAGGGATTAGCGATTCGAATATGGATCTATTCAAGCACCTCGACGATCTCGAACGGCGCGCGGAGCTGGGCGGCGGGGAAGGCCGCCTGAGGAAGCAGCACGACGCCGGCAAGATGACGGCGCGCGAGCGCATCGACTTCCTCTTCGATCCGGGGACGTTTCTCGAGACCGACAAGCTCGTCACGCACCGGTGCCGCGACTTCGGCATGGACGATCCCGAGCTGCTGATTCCTGGCGACGGGGTCGTCACCGGCTCCGGCCGCATCGACGGCCGGCCCGTCTACGCCTTCGCGCAGGACTTCACGGTCTTCGGCGGCTCGCTGTCGGAGACCAACGCGGCGAAGATCGTGAAGATCATGGATCTCGCGATGAAGATGGGGGCGCCCATGGTCGGCCTGAACGACTCGGGGGGCGCGCGCATCCAGGAAGGGGTGCACTCGCTCGCCGGGTACGCCGACATCTTCCTGCGCAACACGCTGGCGTCCGGCGTCGTCCCGCAGATTTCAGCGATCATGGGCCCGTGCGCGGGCGGCGCCGTCTACTCGCCGGCGATCACCGACTTCACCGTCATGGTCGAGGGGACGAGCTACATGTTCGTGACCGGGCCCGACGTGATCAGGACCGTCACGCACGAGGAAGTCACGAAGGACGAGCTCGGCGGCGCGATGACCCACAACGCGACGAGCGGCGTGGCGCACTTCGCCGCGCCCGACGACCGCGAGTGCCTCCGGCTCATTCGCGAGCTGCTGTCGTACCTCCCGAGCAACAACCTCGACGAGCCGCCGCGGATGGACACCTCCGATCCGGTCGATCGCGAGGACGAAGCGCTCGACCGCCTGGTGCCCGCCTCGCCCAATCAGCCGTACGACATGCTGGATCTCGTCCACGCGATTACGGACGAAGGGGCGTTCCTCGAAGTGCACCGCCACTTCGCGAAGAACATCATCGTCGGGTTCGCGCGGCTCGGCGGCCGGCCGGTGGGCATCGTCGC
>JANOJK010000376.1:0-18649 GCA_031408165.1 Acidobacteriota bacterium
CTCTGGAAGCAGCCGCGCAGGTAGCCGTTGGGCGATTCGAGCCCGTCGCTGTTCGTCAACGGACCCTGGAAGGCGGCCGTGTTGAACTGGCGATACATGTCGCTGCTGCAACCGCTGCCCGGGTCGCCGACGATCCGGACCCGCGCTCCATAGTCGGGCGAGCCGGTCAGGTTGACGCTCGCCCCGCCGCTCGTGTAGCTCTGGCCGACGTTGTACGCGCCGCCGGCACCGGTGGCGACGCCGCCCGTAGACGCCGTCCAGATGCCCGAGAGCTGCCAGTCGTTGATGACCAGGCCGAGCCCCTTCAGCGCCGCGCCGCTGCGCCGGAGGTCGGGCAGATCCCACACGAAGTTCCCCTTGATGATGTGCTTGTTGGGGATGACGGCGGCGAACATCTCGTTCGCCTTCGCCTGGTCGGAGCGGAACGAATAGGTCCCGTCCGCGGCGTGCTGCCCGCGGGCCGTGCCGCTTGCGTGGTCGTAGAGCACCCACGTGTCGTTCAGGCCGAAGGACACCCCGTCACGGAACCGGCGGTTCAGCGACATCTGGAGCGAGTGGAACGTCCTCCATCCGTCGAACATGCGCTGGTTGATCGCGGCGTAGCCGCGGAGCGAGCGCATCAGGTCCGTCGAGACCGCGGCGCCCCCCGGGGTGGCGCTCACCAGGTTCGGGTTCTGGTTCTGCGGCAGGAACGCCGATCCGATGTCGACGGCGTTCAGGTTGACGGTCCGGACGGTGTTGAAGCTGTGCTGGCCGACCCACTCCACGTCGATCATCGTGGCCCAGGGGATCGCCATCTGGATGCCGCCGCTCCACTGCGTGGACGAGGGCAGCTTGGCCTTGTAGTCGATCGACGCCAGCCCCGGGGGACCCTGGGTCGTCAGGCCGCCCTGACCCAGGCTCTGGAGCTGTCCGTAGCGGACGGTGACAGCCTTCGAGGACGGAGGATTGCCCGGCATGAAGATGACCGAGTTGCCGAAGGGCCGGTCGTAGAACAGGCCGAGGCCGCCGCGCAGGATCATCGACTGGTTCCCCGTCACGTCGTACGCCATGCCGAAGCGCGGGGCGACCGCAAGCGCCGGGAACGTGTAGGTCGTGTCGACGATCCCGTCACCGCCAATGAACAGTCCGTTGGTCGGATTCCCTGTGCCCTGGACGATCGTCCCGATCGCGAGGCTGGTGTTCGGCCCGAGGAGCAGGCCGCTCCGCGGATCGAGCGCCTGCTGGCTCGCGGTTGGACACGCGGTCCCGCTCGCGACCGTCACCGCGCACCCCGGCCGGTACAGCAGCGGGGCGTTCCCGAGCGACCACTTGTCGGCCAGGAAGTTACTGCCCTGCCCGAGCTTGTCGTACTGCGGAGTCGCGTGCACGAACCGGACGCCGTAATCGAGCGTGAGGCGGTTGTTGACGCGCCAGTTGTCCTGGACGTAGGCCTCGCGGTTGTCGTAGACGAAGTTGCCTTCGACGTAGTTGGACGCCTGGAAGTACGAGCTGAACGCCCCGGTGGCCGCGTTGGCGAAGCCGTACGACGTATCGAACGGGTTGGTGCCGACAGTGTCCTGCTGGAAGTTGATCGTGCCGAACGAATCGAAGCCGGTCGCCTGCTCGGCCTTGTAACTGTGGGTGTTGAAGAACCCGGTCTTGATCGTGTGCCGGCCCATGACCTTCGTCAGGCTGAGCGAGAGGTCCTGCGTGGCGTTCACGTTGAAGTAGGACGGGAACGGAATGTTCGGCGGCGCGTTGCCGACGCGGTTGCCCCAGGAGAACAGCGGCAGCTTCACGAAATCCCCGTTGACCCACGCCGGCGGCGCGGGATTCATCCCGTCGAGGGCCTTCGCCGCGTAGTAGTCCGGGTTCAGCCTGTTCGCGTTCGGAAAGAGCAGCGGCAGCGCCCCGAGCCCGGCGTTGGTCCGGTTGGAGTTCTCCGCCATCGGGATCGCGCTGGTGCAGAAGCTCGGCCCCGTGCCGGTCTGCGCCAGCGCGCAGCCCGCGAGCTCGTTGCGGCTGCGGCCGTAGGTGGCCTCGACAAACGTCGTGTTCGTCAGGTTGTAGTTCGCCGACAAGGCGAGATTGCTGATCACCGGCCGCTGCATCTGGGTGTCGTTGAAGCCGGGCAGGTTGCCGGCGAACAGGTCCCTGCGCTGCTGCCACCCGGAGTACTTCGCGGTCGCCCGCAGCTTCGTCGTCGGCTGGTAGTCGAACCGGAAGGCCGGCTGGGTGCTCCGTGCGCTCTCCTTGGGACGCGTCGCCTCGTAGTTGTACGCGACGCCCGGCACGCTGACGTTGGGCAGCGGATACAGCTTCAGGATGTTCAGCCCGGTCGGGTACAGGCGATTCTGCGGGATTCTGCCGACCACGCCGCCGTCCTGAAAGCAGCCTCTGGTGTCGGCCGCGGTGCAGACAAACGCCGACTGCGGATCCTTGATGAAGTTGTAGAGGGCGCCGTTCTGGTCGAGCGTCTGCGAGAAGTCACCGTTGCGTTCGAGCGCCGTCGGGAAGCGGAACCTGACGATGTTGTTGCCGGCCTGGCGCGGCGAGAACTCCTGGCTGTAGAAGAAGAACATCCGGTTGTCGCCGCCCGGCCTGCCGATCGGGCCGCCGATCGAGAACCCCAGATCCTTCTCCTTCAGCACCGGTTTGGGGTTGCCGTTCAGGATGTTCGCCTTGGAGTTGGAGTTGAACTTGGAATCCCGGAACACGTCATACGCGGACCCGCGGAACCGGTTCGTGCCGCTCTTGGTGACGGCCGTGATCTGCAGGCCGCTCGAGCGCCCGTACTCCGCCTGGTACACCGACGTCAGGACCTTCACCTCGGCGATCGACTCGACGTTCATCTGCAGCAGGGGACGGTTGCTGCCGGTGTCCATGACGCCGACGCCGTCCATCATGATGTTCGTATCGCCGCCGCCGCCGATCCGGGCCGGGTCACCGGTGCTGGTGACGCCGGGCGCGAGCGACGCGAGCGCAGTGAAGCTGCGATTGGCAATCGGCAGGTTCTCGACCGCGCTCGTCGGGATCGTGAAGGACCGCTCGCCGCTGCGGGACTGCACCAGCGGCGTCTCGGCCTTCACGACGACCGTGTCGGTGATGCCCCCCACTTCAATGGTGAAGACGCCGACCGACTGGCGATCGCCTGGGCTGACGGCCACGCCCCCCTGCTTCGCCGGCTTGAATCCTGCCATCGAGACCTGGACGGTGTACTTATCGGGCGGGACGTTGATGAAGCTGAAGTCGCCGTTGGCGTCGGTGAACACGTCGGATAATTTCGTGCCGCGCGTGTCGCTCGTGAGCGTCACGGCCGCGCCGGGAATAACCCCCCCTTGAGGGTCTTTGACCGTTCCGGTCACCGTGCCGGTGACCTGCGCCGACGCGGTGCCGGCTATCGCCGACAGGGCGAGAACCGCCGCGCCCAGAATCCTGAGCCTTGCTGCGTACATGTGTCTCCTCCTGAAACTCGCCGAACGCTGGGGGCCGGTTGCGGACCTGAACCGGTCTTACTGGGGGGGGTGATGCGTGTATTTGAGGATAGCAGTAGGCCCCCGGGCTGGCAAGCGGGCAATTCCTCATCTATGATGCGCGGGTGACGAAATCATTCACCCCCCAGTTCATGAAAGTCGGCATCCTGACCGCTGCCCTGCAGGAGTTGACCCCTCGCGAGGTCCGCGACGCCGATCCCGACCGCGCCATCGAAGAATGGGTCGAGTTCGCCCGGACGCTCGGGGCGGACTACATCCAGGTGTCCGCCGCCCTGCACCCGTCCGAAACCGACGTCCCCCCCGAGGCGATGTTGGATCCTGTCGCCAATACTCTGGATCTGCGCAAGCCCTTCGACGCGGATCGCGCCCGCCGCGTCAACGCGGCCCTGCGCGCCCACCGCATCGGCCTCTCGGATCTCGGGTACTTCGACAACATGCTCCACCACGACCCCGCCATCCGCGGGAAGAAGCACGCGTTCATGCTCCGGGTGTTCGACGCCGCGTCGCTGCTCGGCGTCAACGCCGTCTGCGGCTTCGTCGGCCGCAACCAGCAGCGGACGATGGACGAGAACCTGGTCGACTTCGAGGCGCACTTCGTGCCCCTCCTGCAGCAGGCGAAGGCGCGCGGGTTGACCTTCCGCGTGGAGCAGTGCCCGATGCCCGGCTGGACGACCGGCGACAATTTCCACAACAACATCGCCTACACCCCCGGGACGTGGATCGCCCTTCACCGCATCTGCGAGAAGCACGGGGTGGGCGATCAGTTCCGGATCCACTACGATCCGTCGCACGCGATCCTCATGGGGCAGGACACCCGGTCGATCTTCCAGTACCTGAAAGACACCGGCTACAACTTCCTCATCGGGGGATTCCACGTGAAGGGGCAGGTCACCGACGCCAGGGGCGTGTCGGCGTGGGGCTATGGCGGGCAGACCGTCGAGCGCGGCGATTACGTCGGGGGGAAGCCCTCACCGAAACCCGAGGATCAGCTGAACGCGTGGAAGAAGCAGACGGTGCTCGCCGAGCACGAGCTGCCCGGCACGGCGCGCCACGACCCGCTGGCCTACCTGCAGAATCGCTCGGTGGACTGGCTCGATCACCAGCTCGCCGCGCGCGAGCTCCTGCAGCTCGACGTCGCCAACACGCACCTCGTCGTCGAGCACGAGTTCCCCAAGGCGCGAACCCAGGATCGGGCGCGCGTGACCCCGGTCCTCCAGGGATCCATCGCCTTTGTCCGCCACATCGACGAAGCCGCCGCGAGCATGTACGCGCTCCAGCACGAGGTCCTCGCCAGCCAGGACATTCCGGCGCAGGGGAAAGGGCGCGAGCCGTATCGATCGTGAGCGGCGCGACGACCCGCCCTTATAGTTCCTTCGTGTCTTGGTGCCTTGGTGAGGAACTCGTGTCGATCGTGGCGTTTCGACGCCCTGCTGAGTTGTGAAGCGTTCACGGGGGTTTCATAGGGTTCCATGTTGAAGGTTTCGACCGCGCTCGCTGCCGCGCTCTTCGTCTCGACGTTCGCCGTCCAGGCCGTTCCCTCGCCGGCTCCGCAGGCGCAGCCGCCAACCTTACAAGCGCCGGCCGCCACGCCGCCGGCGCCGCAGGGGCAGCCCCCCCAGGCGCCCCCGCCTGCGCCCCAGGGCCGCGGCCGGGGCGGCGGCGCGTTTCCGGCGCAGCAGCGTCCGCCGGGCGATCCGGCGGTCGTCGCGCGTGGCAAGACCCTGTACGGCCTCAGCTGCAGCTTTTGTCACGGCCCCGACCTCCGGGGCGGCCAGTTGAATGGCCCCAACCTGCTGCGATCGCAGCTCGTACTGAGCGATCAGGCCGGCGAACTGATTCTGCCGATCGTCCGCGGCAGCCGCGCCGACAAGGGGATGCCCCCGATCCCGATGCCTGACGAGGACGTGAAGGCCGTCGCCGAGTACATCCACAGCGTCGCCGCGCAGTCGCCACGCCAGGGCATGCCGCCGCCCGGCGAGACGCCGATCGTCCTCGATGTGCTCGTCGGCGACGCAGCGGCCGGCCGGGTGTACTTCGAGGCGAAGTGCAGTGCCTGCCATTCCGCGACCGGCGACATGCAGGGCATCGCCGCGAGAGTCCCGGACGCCAAAGCACTCCAGAATCTCTGGGTGTCCGGCGGCGCCGCCGGCGGACGCGGGCGCCCTGCGACAGGCTCAGGGCAAGAGGCTGGCGGACGAGGCGGCGTACCGAACCCGCGCGCTGTCACCGTCACCGTCACCATGCCGGGAGAGACAGTGGAAGGCCGGCTCCTGCGCATCGACGACTTCATCGTCACGCTGGCGCAGGCCGACGGCATCATCCGCAGCTTCCGGCGGAACGGCGCCTTGCCGAAAGTGGAGCTGCACGACCCGCTCGAACCCCACCGGACGTTGCTGTCGGTCTATACCGACAAGGCCATGCACGACGTCACGGCATATCTGGCGACCCTGAAATGAATAGAGTGCTGCTGCTGACGCTGTTGCTGTGCCCCATCGCGCTCGGGGGGCAGGGGCGGGGGATCGATCCCGCGGAACTGCTCAAACCCCTCGCCGACGACTGGCCGACGTATTCAGGCGACTACACCGGCCGGCGCTACAGCGCGTTGACGCAGGCGAACCGGCTGACGGTGAAGAACCTCACGCTCGCCTGGACCATGGGACTGACCCCCGGGTCCGGGACCGCGAGCGGGCGGGGCGGACGGGGCGGCGGCGGTGTTGGCGCCGTCATCATCGGCGGCGAGGGGACGGGGGATTTCGGCGGCGGCGGCTCCGGGATCAAGGGCACGCCGCTCATGGTGGACGGCACCCTCTACGTCTCGACGCCCGACAACGCCTGGGCGATCGACGCCCGCGACGGCCGCGAGCTGTGGCACTACTTCTGGAAGACGAGAGGCGGCACGCACATCGCGAACCGCGGGCTCGCGATCTGGAACAACTATCTCTACATGGCCACGCCCGACAATTACCTCGTGTCACTCGACGCGCGTACGGGCAAGGAGCGGTGGCACAAGGTGGTCGCCGACTTCAACCAGCAATACTTCACGACGTCGGCTCCGATCGTGGTCGGCAACCACGTGATCATCGGGACGGGCAACGATCTCGATTCGCCGGGCTTCCTGCTGTCGTTCGACGCCGAGACCGGGGAGCAGCAGTGGAAGTTCTACACCGTGCCGATGAATCCCGGAGACCCGGGCATCGACACCTGGGCGAGCCTGGATGCCGCGCGGCACGGCGGCGGCATGCCGTGGCTCCCGGGCGTCTACGATCCCGAGACGAAGCTCTACATTTTCGGCACCGGCAACCCGATTCCGGCCTACACGGTCGGCCGTGGCGAGGGAGATAACCTCTACACCTGCTCGCTCATCGCGGTCAACGTCGATACCGGCAAGATGGCGTGGTACTTCCAGACCTCCCCCCACGACATGCACGACTGGGACTCGGCCCAGACCCCGATCCTGATCGACGGCATCATCAAGGGGCGGAAGCGGAAGCTCGTCTCGACGGCCGCCCGAAACGGGTATTTCTTCACGCTGGACCGCGTCACCGGCGAGCACTTCGTGACGAGCAAGTACGGCACCGCCACCAACTGGGTGAAGAACGTGGACCAGAAGGGCTCGCTCCGGCGCGATCCCGGGAAGGACCCGACCGTGCCGGGCTCGCTGGTCTCTCCGCCCGCGGGCGGCACCGTGAACTGGGAACCGCCCGCGTACTCGCCGGACACGGGCCTGTTCTACGTCTCCGAGCGCAACGGCTACTCGATTTTCTATCTGACCGATCCGGATCCCCGGGGCTCGATGGGGCTCGGCGGCAAGGAGGAGGTCAACGTCGGCAACGCGGGGAACTTCCTGACGGCGATTGACTACAAGACCGGCAGGATTGCCTGGCGCCACCGGTATCCGAGCGGCGCCGGCGGCGGCGGCGGCCTGCTCGCCACCGCCGGCCGGCTGGTTTTCGCGGGTGACGGCGGCGGCAATTTCGTCGCCCACGATGCGCTGACGGGGAAGCCCTTGTGGCACTCGCGCATCGGCTCGGTCACGAATGCGCCGATCACCTACCGCCTCGATGGCCGCCAGTACGTGCTCGTTGCGGTGGGGGATACCCTGTTCACGTACGTGATGTACTAACGAAGCTCCGCCTCAAACCGCCGAGTGACGGGACGGGCGGGCGGGTCGGCGGATCTTCGTTAGGAGAATGACTTCATGCCGCCTCTGGCCTCCGGCCTCGACTACGTCGACCTGAAGTTCCTCGGCCGCCCCGGGATCATTGCCACGGCGATCCTGCACGGATCGCCCGGCGTCGCGCTCATCGATCCCGGCCCGGCGACGACGATCGGCAACTTGACCGCCTCGCTCGAGGCGAAGGGCATCCGGCTTGCCGACGTCCGCCAGATCCTGGTCACCCACATCCATCTCGATCACGCCGGGGCGGTGGGGCAGATCGTCGGGCAGCACCCGCACATCGAGGTGGTCGTCCACGGCCGCGGCGCCCCCCACCTCGCCGATCCGTCGAAGCTCCTCGCAAGCGCCGGCCGGCTGTACGGGCAGGACATGGACCGCTTCTGGGGTGTGGTGAAGCCCGTCCCGGCGGATCGCCTCCGCGTCGTGGACGGCGGCGAGACGCTGTCGGTCGTCGGGCGCGAGATCAAAGTCGAGTACACGCCGGGGCACGCGTCGCACCACGTCTCGTATCTCGATGCGGCCTCGCGCGTCGCGTTCGTGGGGGACACCGCCGGCATCCGTCGTGGCTCCGGCGCCTACGTCATGCCCCCCACGCCGCCGCCCGACATCGACCTCGACGCGTGGCGGGCGAGCGAGCAGAAGATCCTCGCGTGGGATGCCGACACGCTCTTCCTCACCCACTTCGGCCCGTACCACGGCGCGCGGCAGCACCTCCGGGCGATGTTCGAGAACATCGAGGCCTGGAGTCTCATCGTCCGCCGGCTGCTGGCCGATGCGTCGCTGGCGGATGAAGAGCGCCAGAAACGTTTCGTCGACGAGGCGTTCCTCGGTCTGACCCGCAGCCTGGGCGAGACGGAAGCCGCCGATTACACGAAGGCCGGCGGGCTCAACTATTCATTCCAGGGGCTCGCGAGGTATTGGCGAAAGCGCTCAGGATGGCCGAAGGTCGAATGATGGCTCGACCACGCTGACATTCCAGTGGGGGAAGAGGGTCGGAGTCGGGAGCGAAGGCTTTCGCCTTCCGCTCCCGATCTGAGCTAAGGCCGCGAGCGACGAGCGCCCGGGACTGGGGAAGTGAGCCGGCCTTGCGGTTGACGAGGCAGGTGGTCAGCCGGTCGGCTCCGGTGGGAGTAACTTTTACTATCTACTTTCGTCTAGGCCGCGCTCCTTGGAGCCATTCGCCGTGGCCCGCTGTCAACCCGAATGAACGTCCCATCCCGGCGCTGCGCGAGGAACTTCGCGGAGACGAGAGTGTTCAGTAACTTGTCGCAATAATCACGATCGAGACCCCAAAGTCGCTGCGCCTGGGCCGCCGTCAAACAAAGGCCGGGCATCTCCGCAAACTCGCCTTGAATTCGCTGAAGCACGTCTTCGACACGCATGGCGCAACCCCCCGCTTGGTCGAGACTGATCTTGCGTGGTTAAACCAGGAGCAACGGCCGTGCCGGAGTGGATCGGGGGGGTCGAAGGAGTAGACTTTCTGAGCTAACCCACTGAACCGGAAGTTCTTATTGGAAGAGGTCGACTGGAAGGTCGAAAAGAGGAACGGCCGGCTGGAGGATATAAAACGGACGTCCTCGGCCGGCCATTGTCGGGTTTCACTACGTATTGGCTTTTAGAGCTCGCGAAGGGCCGTGACGACCGGCAGCCGAGCCGCCCGAATCGCCGGGAGCATCCCTCCGACCAGGCCCATCACGACCGAGTAGGCGAGCGCCATGCCCAACAGCTTCGGCGTGACGGCAAACGCGAAGGCGACCTGGCTGAACGACTGGAAGTTCATGGTCGAGGTCTGGTAGCCGTCGAAGGCGAGCCACGCGACAATCCCGCCGATGAGCCCGCCGACGACGCTCAAGCACACGGCTTCGGACAGCACGGAGAAGACGACCGGGAAGCTGCCGAAGCCGAGCGCGCGCAGCGTGGCGATCTCGCGGGTGCGGCTGGCGACCGCCGTGTACATCGTGTTCACCGCGCCGAAGATGGCGCCGATGCCCATCAGGCCGGCAATCAGGTAGCCGATCGTACTGATGATCTGGTTCAGCACGTCGGACTGCGCCGCGAAGTAATCGGGCTCGCGGATCGCGGTCACCGACATGCGCGGGTTGGCGGTCAACGCGTCCTTGAACGCCTGGAACCCGTCGGCGCTCGCCAGGCGGGCGTAGACCGACTGGTAGCTGTTGCCGCGCTGATACGCCGGCTGCAGCACCTTCGCATCGCACCAGATCTCGGACTCCGCCGCGCTGCCCTGCGCGTCGAAGATCCCGACGACCCGCCAGCGGTTCTGGCCCCACTTGGCCTCGGACCCCACGGTGAGGTTCGCGAACTGACGTGACGCCGACCGGCCGACGACGATCTCGTTGGTGCCCTCCGTGAACATCCGGCCTTCGACGATCTTGATCTCGGGCCGCACCGTCAGCGCGGCGCTCGACACGCCCCGGAGCGGCACGTTGGCATCGCTCGGGTCCTTCTTCGTCGGGTGGCCGACGATGACGAAGAGCTCGGGCGACGCGATCGCGCCGCGCTCGTCCCGCGCGATGCCGGGCGTGTCGATGATGAGACGCGCCGTATCGCCGCTCAGGCCGCTCGTCATCTCGGTGTCGCTGCCGGCGCGCATCACGATGACGGTCTGCGGGTCGCCGACGCCGGCCATCGCGGCCCTGAAGCCCTCCGCGATCGACAGCACGCCGAGGAACACGATGACCACGCCGGCGATGCCGACGATCGCCACCGCGGAGGAGCCGAGCCGCTGGCGGATCGATCGGAGGTTGACGCCGGTCACCGCCACGATCTGGGAGAGCATGGCTAGGTCCTCCTCAGCGCGTCGACGATGCGGAGCCGCTGCGCCTGCAGGGCCGGCACGGCGCCCGCCGCGAACCCGAGCAGCACCACCATCATGACTCCGATCAGCACGTCGGTCAGGGGGAAGAAGAACTGCGGGAGAAACGCGCCCGTCGGGTCGCCCCCCACGGTGACGAGCGTGTAGGACACGGCGAGGCCCGCCAGCCCGCCGACGAGGGCCAGCACGCACGACTCGATGAGCACCAGCGAGAGCACGCGGCCGTCGCCGAAGCCGAGGGTCTTGAGCACGGCCAGCTCGCTGGTGCGCTCGCGGATCGACTGCGCCATCGTGTTTGCCGTCACCAGCAGCATCATGAAGATCGCCGCCGCGGCGATGAGCTGCGTGATCAGGCTGATGTTGCCGATCTGCTTGGCCCAGCCGGCCACGAAGTTCTTCTCGCTGTCGGTCTTCGTCTCGGTCGGCGAGTTGGCGAACATCGCGTCGATCGTCCTGGCGACGGTGGGCGACTGCTCCGGGTCGTTGACCTTGACGACGTACCAGCCGACCTGGTTGCCGTACGAGCCGGTGCGCAGGGCCTCGTTCAGGTAGTTCCAGTGGAAGAACAGCTGGGTCTTGTCGGTGCCCTTGATCGGGGAGTCGTAGATGCCGGAGATGTTGAACTCCCAGGCCCGTCGGTCGGGTCGGGCGAAGATGGTCGCCTGCAGCGGCACGCGATCGCCGACCTTCCAGCCGAACCTCCTCGCGAGGTCGGCGCCGATAATTGCCCCCTGCCGGTCCGCGAGCCACGCCTTGTGCTGCTCCTCCGGCACGGCGAACTCCGGGTACATTTTGAACCAGTTCTCGGCGTCGACCGCCATGTTCGGGAACTGGTTCTTGGTCTCCTGGAAGTAGCCGCCGAACCAGTTCGCGTAGGTGACTTGCCTGACGCCGTCGATCGCGCGGATGCGCTCGCTGTAGCTCGACGGCACCGGCATGATGATCGAGATCTTGTTGAGGACCATCAGCCGGTCGGCCCCCGCGAGGTCGATGCCCATGCTGAAGGCGCTCCGCACCGCCATCAGGTAGCCGAAGAGGACGAACGCCACGAAGATCGACAGCAGAGTGAAGATGGTGCGGATCTTCCTCCGCATCAGGTTCTTCCAGACGATGTGCAGGAACTTCATGCGACTGCCTCCGTCACGAGGATGCCCTTCTCGAGGTGCAGCGTCCGTTTCGCCCGCGCCGCGGCGTGGGGGTCGTGCGTCACCATCACGATGGTCTTGTTGTGTTCCTTGTTGAGGGCCTGGAGCAGGTCGAGGATCTCGTCTCCCGACTTCCGGTCGAGATCGCCCGTCGGCTCGTCGCAGAGGAGCAGCGTCGGGTCGGTCACGATCGCCCGCGCGATGCCGACGCGCTGTTCCTGGCCGCCCGACAGCTGGCGCGGGTAGTGGTGCATGCGGTCGCCGAGTCCGACGACCGAGAGCGCCACCGATACGCGCTGCTGCCGGTCCGCCTTGCCCAGCTTCGTCAGCAGGAGCGGGAGCTCGACGTTCCGCGCCGCGGTGAGGACGGGCAGCAGGTTGTACAGCTGGAAAACGAAGCCGACGTGCCGCGCCCGCCACGCCGACAGCTTGCCGCCCGACAGCTTGTCGATGCGGTCCCCCGCGACGGTGATGGAGCCTTCCGTTGGCGTGTCGAGCCCGCCAATCAGGTTCAGCAGCGTCGTCTTGCCGGAGCCCGACGGACCCATCAGGGACAGGTAATCCCCTTCGGGGATGTCGAGGTTGACCCCCTGGAGGACGTCAATGCGCTCACCGCCGCGCTGAAACACCTTGTGCAGATCGCGAACCGAAACGAGGGAATTTGACATTATTGCAACTCACCTTACTAGCCTAGAAACTGTTTCGCTGACGCCTGTGATCGCCAGCGACACAGTTACTGCACCTTGACCTTGTCGCCATCCTTGAGCGTCGCCGGCCCGTCCACGACGACCCGCTCGCCCGAACTCACTCCTGAGAGCACTTCGACCTGGTCTCCGCTTTCGAGGCCCACGCTGACGGCGCGGCGCTCGACGCGATCCTGCTTCAGCACGAACACGATCGACGTGCCGGCGTCGCGGCGGACCGCCGTCTTCGGCACCAGCACGGCCGCCACCGCCCGCGCCTCCGTTCCGGCGGCCGGCGCGTCACGCAGAAACGACACCTTCACGCCCATGTCGGGCAGGATCCGCGCGTCCAGTGCGTCGAACCCGATTCGGACGCGGACGGTCGCTTTCTGCCGGTCGGCCGTCGGGATCGTGGTGATGACGTGCGCCGGGATCCGCCAGTCCTGGTAGGCGTCGAGAATCGCTTCGACCTTCTGGCCCGGCGTGACGCGGTTGATGTAGGTCTCGTTGACGTCCACTTCGATCTCGAGCGACGACATGTCGACGATGGTGCCGATGCCGGTGCGGGTGAAACCGCCGCCGGCCGATACGGGGGAGATCATCTCGCCGGGCTGCGCGTCCTTCGAGATGGCGATGCCGCTGAACGGCGCCCGGACGACCATGTCGGCGAGGTTGGTCTTCTGCAGGTTGACCTGGCTCTCGGACACGAGCACCTGCTGCTGCGCGTAGGCGATGCGCGCATTGAGCGCCTCCACCTCGGACTGCGCCTCGTCAAGCTCCGCCCGCCCGACGACCCCTTCCTTGAGCAGTTGCTGGCGGCGCCCCAGGGTCAGCTCCGCCTGCCGGAGTCGCGCCTGGTCTTCCGCGAAATTCTTGCGCGAGGACGCGAGCTGCGCCTCGGCGAACGCCAGCGCCGCGCGCGGCTGGGTGTCGTCGAGGTGGGCAAGGACCTGCCCCGCCTTCACGGGCTGTCCTTCCTCGATCAGCACGTCGAGCACCTTGCCGGTCACCTTGGACGACACGGTCGCGCGCCGCCGCGCGGTGACGTAGCCGGACGCATTCAGCACGGCCCCGGGCGCCGATGCCGGGCCGGTCTTCGCCGTGGCCGGCGCCACCTTCACGGCCGCGGCCTGCAGCGCCGTCGACCAGTAGTACCAAGCCCCGCCCGCCGCACCCGCCAGGACCAGAATCCCCAGCAGGATGGCGAGAGGCTTCCCGCGTTTGCCGCCGCGATCGGCCTGGGGAATGCGCAGCGCGGCCAGGTCCTTGGATAAATCGGTCATGAAATGCTGAATGCCACGTGATAGATCCCGAAGGGCGAGCTCACAGTATAGACAATACGAGCCCAGGTGCCAGGCGAGGTCACGAGCCCCGGCGAGCGGTGGACCGGGGCCGGTAAACGGCGGTGCCGTGTCCTTCCCGCTCGAGGGGGTCGGGACGAGCGGCTACTTCCAAGTGCCCGGGACCCAGCCGCGGGTCAGGTAATCCGTCATCGTCAGGCCCAACAGGATCACCAGCCAGACGAACCCCGACGCGGCCACGACCCACGTCAGCCGGGTGCCCCAGCGCACGTGCATGAAGAACAGGATGACCAGCACCGCCTTCGTCATCGCGATGCCGAGCATGAGGACGTTGTTGAGGGCGCCGAGGTCGACGAACGCGACCCCCACGGTCAGGGCGGTGCCGGCCATCAGCGCCGCGAAGACCGCGTAATACATGCTCTTTGGTGCGACATGGCCCGACATCAATTGACTCCTAAAGCCCAAAGCCTAAAGCCTGCTTACGCCGCGTGGTAGTGGCGCCCGATCAAGTACAGCAACGGGAACAGGAAGATCCAGACGATATCGACGAAGTGCCAGTACAGCCCGGTCACTTCGACCGGCGTGTAGTATTCCCGGTCGTAGGTCCGCTTCCACGCCATGATCGTGAGCCAGGTCATGATGCCGAGTCCGATCACCATGTGCAGCGCGTGCAGGCCCGTCATCGCGAAGTACAGCGAATAGAACTGCTCCGCGGGCTTCGGATAGAGCCCTTCCCACTCGAAGTAGGGGCCCGGGACGATGTGGTCCCGGAACTTCGCGGTGTATTCGATCGCCTTGATGCCGAGGAACGCGGCTCCGAGGATCATCGTCGCGCCGAGATACGTCACCTGGGTGTTGCGCGGCTGGCTGGTCTGCGCCGCCCGCACCGCCAGCGCCATCGTCAGGGAGCTGATGATGAGCACCGCGGTATTGACCGTACCCCAGAAGATGTCGAGGTGGTGGCTGGCTTCCTGAAAGCCGAGCGGCGACTGGTGGCGGTACACGAGGTAGGCCATGAACAGGCCGCCGAAGAACATGATCTCGGTGACCAGGAAGGTCCACATGCCCAGCGTGGACGCTTCCATCTGCTGCGCCATACTGTCGAAATGGTGCTGCAGGTACGGGTGGTGCGGGGTGTGACCGTGCCCCGCCGGATGGATCGCGACGGGGGGTGGCTGATAGCCGGACGGCGCGTCAGACAATGCCCACCTCATGACTCGGCGCGTACTGATGCGTGCCCTGGGTCACGATCGGCGTCGTCTCGAAATTCGCCGTGGGCGGCGGCGAGGGAATCTCCCACTCGAGGCCGCGGGCGCCCCAGGGATTCGTCCCGGCGATGGGGGAGTGCTTGAGCGACCAGGTGAAGTAGATCATGGGGATGAGGTACCCGACGCCGAGGATCGTCGCGCCGGCGGTGGAGAGGATGTTGTAGACCTGGAACTCGGGGGCGTACATCGCGTAGCGGCGCGGCATGCCCAGGTAGCCCACGATGAACTGTGGGAAGAACGTCAGGTTGAACCCGACGAAGATGTTCAGGCAGGCGAACTTGGCCCACCCCTCGGGATACATCCGGCCGGTGATCTTCGGCCACCAGTAGTGCAGGCCGCCCAGGTACCCGAAGATCGCGCCGCCGACCATCACGTAATGGAAGTGCGCGATGATGAAGTAAGTGTCGTGGACGTGGATGTCCATGCCGAGCGTCGCGAGGAAGAGCCCCGTCAGTCCGCCGATCGTGAACAGGCCGATGAAGCCGAACGCGTAGAGCATCGGCGAGTCCCACGACACCGACCCCTTGTAGAGCGTCGCCTTCCAGTTGAACACCTTCACCGCGGACGGGATCGCCTCGAACATGCTGATGATCGAGAAGACCAGGCCCGCGTAGGTCGACTGGCCCGACACGAACAGGTGGTGTCCCCAGACCAGGAAACCGATGACCGCGATCGCGAGGCTCGAGAACGCGATGAACGAGTACCCGAAGATGTTCTTGCGCGCGAAGGCCTGCACCAGTTCGCTGACCACCCCCATCGCCGGCAGGATCATGATGTAGACCGCCGGGTGCGAGTAGAACCAGAAGAGGTGCTGGAAGAGAATCGGGTCCCCCCCGAGCGCCGGGTCGAAAATCCCCAGGTGCAGGCCGCGCTCGACCGCCACGAGCAGCACCGTGATCGCGATCACGGGCGTGCCGAGGATCATGATCAGGCTCGTCGCGTAGTGCGCCCAGACGAAGAGCGGCAGCCGGAACCACGTCATCCCCGGCGCGCGCATCCGGTGCGTGGTGACGATGAAGTTCAAGCCGGTCAGGATCGACGAGAAGCCGGTGATGAAGACGCCGAGCCCCGCCAGAATGACGTTCGAGTTCGAGGCGCTCGTGCTGTACGGCGCGTAGAACGTCCAGCCCGTGTCGACGCCGCCCGTGGTCGCCGCGACGAGCGTGAACAGCCCACCGAGCACATAGATGTACCAGCTGAGCAGGTTGATGCGCGGGAACGCGAGATCCTTCGCCCCGATCATGATCGGGATCATGAAGTTGCCAAGCACCGCGGGGATCGAGGGGATCAGGAAGAAGAACACCATCACGATGCCGTGCATCGTGAAGAGCTTGTTGTAGGTGTCGGGCTCGACGAGGTCCGCGGCCGGCGTCAGGAGCTCGAGCCGGACCAGCAGCGCGAAGAACCCGCCCAGGAAGAAGAAGACGGTGATCGACACGAGGTAGAGGAGCGCGATGCGCTTGTGATCCCTCGTCAGCAGCCAGGACGCGAGTCCATGGCCGTCGTTCAGGTAATTCACGGGTGCGGCGGTGGTTTCCATAACGCTATTTCTTGACGGCCGAGGGTGGCGGCGTGCCCGGGGGACCCGGCGGCGTTCCCGCCGGGGCGATGGGGCCCTGCGCGCCGGGGTCGCTCAGCGATTTGACGTAGGCAATCAGCTGGAGGAGCTGCTCTTCGGTGACGAGCCCCTGGAAGGTCGGCATGATCGGCTGGAACCCGGCCACCACCTTCGCCTGCGGGTTCAGGATGGACTCCCGGATGTAGGCGTCGTCGAACGTCGTCGTCTGGAGCCCGCTCAGGAGCACCTGCTTGCCGTACAGGCCCTTCAGCACGGGGCCCCGGCCCTGGCCGGTGTCGAGGTGGCAGGTGATGCATGCGAGATCGGTGAACAGTCTTGCGCCGGCCTCGGTCATATTGCCGCCGCTCGAGCCCCCGCTCAGCCAGTTCTGGTAGTCGGCGGGGGTCATCGCGGTGACCCATCCGATCATCCCCGAATGCTTGGTGCCGCAGTACTGGGTGCAGAAGATGTGGTACTTGCCCGGCTTGGTGGCCGTGAACCACATCGTGTTGTAGCGGCCGGGGACGACGTCCGCCTTGACGCGGAAATCCGGGATGAAGAAGCTGTGGATGACGTCCTCGGACCCCATGATCAGCTTGATCGGGCGGCCGATCGGTACGTGCAGCTCGTTGATCTCGCGGGCCCCGTCCATGTGCTGGGCCTTCCACATCCACTGCTTGCCGACCACGTAGATCTCCATCGCGTTGCGCGGCGCGCGCGTCAAGTGGAAGAACACCTGCGCGCCCCAGAGGAACATCACCATTGTGATGCCGAGGGGGATGACGGTCCAGAGCAGCTCCAGCGCGAGCGAGCCGTGAATCGCGTACCCGATCTCCTGGTCGTGCTTGCGCCGGTACTTGATCGCGAAGACCACCACGAGCACGGCAATGAGGACCGCGAAGAAGGCGGTGACGGCGACGAGGAAGAAATACAGCGCGTCGACGGTCGACGCCTGTTCGGACGCCTGCTGCGGAAAGAAGGGAAAGTTCGTGAACATCTATCTAATATCCGAAGGGCTTCGCCCCTCGGGCTCCCCGGCACGCTCTCTCGCGCGCCGCGGCGCCGGCGCGCTCCGTTCGCGTGGCTCACTCGCTGCGCTCGTTCGCATCGTCATGTCAGCGGACCGTTCGTGGGCCCGCTCCCGGCGCAGGCTGACGAACAGGAACGCCAGGAATCCGGTCACCGTCCCCACAAACCCGACGCGCACCGCGTTGAGGGTTGCCGCGCCGTACCTGCCGGACGCGGGATCGTAGTGATAGCAGAGCAGCAGGACCTTGTCGGCGACGGAGCCGAGCTGGTCGTTCGACGCCTCGACGAGCGACAGGCGGAGATCGCGCGGCGCGAAATCAATCCCGAGGAGGTACCGGGCGATGACTCCCTTCGGCGTGGCGACGTAAATCGCCGCCCCATGTGCGTATTGCCTGATATTGGCGTCGTAGGCGTACCGGAACCCGATCGCCTGGGCCAGCGGCTTGATCGATGCCTCGGCGCCGGTCAGGAAGTGCCAGCCGTTCGCCGTCGCCGGCCGCCCGTAGTGCGCCACATACGTCATCTTCTTGTTGGCGGCGAGCCGGAAATTGTCTTTCGGGTCGATGCTGACGACCACGACGTCGAAGTCCCTGCCGGCGTCGAACGACAACGTCTTGAGCGCGCCGGTCATGCCGTTCAACACTTGCGTGCACAGCATCGGGCACTCGTAATACGCGAGCGCGAGCACCACCGGGCGGGACCCGAAGTAGTCCCCGAGCTTCACGTCGCGCCCGGTTTCGTCCTTGAAGACGAGGTCGAGCGGCAACTGCTGGCCGATCTTCTGATCGATGCCCACTTGCGCGAGCACGCCCGGCTTTGCGTTCACCGGTTCGGATCGCTTTGGGCCTTCCGCGTACTGGGCGCGCGCCGGGGCGGCGCCGAACAGGAGCGCCGCCAGAGCGCACGCGGCCACAGGCTTTAGGCTTTGGGCTTTAGGCTTTAGGAAAGACGAAGAAAAACGGAGCTTCGCCTTCCGAGGCCCTCCGTCCCCTCCCCAAAGCCCAAAGCCCAAAGCCCAAAGCCTGCCTCCGAAAGCCGAAAGCCCAAAGCCCAAAGCCCAAAGCCTAGCCACTGTCACCGCCCACCCCCCGGCTTCTGAGGCGCCGCTGGCGCAGCTGCCGGCGCCGTCGGGGCCGGGGTCGATCGATCAGGCGCCCCTGCCGGCAGCGTCCGTCCGCC
>JANOJK010000390.1:0-3950 GCA_031408165.1 Acidobacteriota bacterium
GGGAGAGCCTCTGATAGTGGTTGCCGCCCTATTGCAACGTGAAGTTCACCGTGACGGTCATGATGACCGGCACCGGCACGCCATTCAGCAGCGTCGGCGTGAACTGCCACTGCTTCACCGCGTCGAGCGCCGCCTGGTCCAGCAGCGGGATCGACCGGAGAACCTTCGCCTCTTTGACCCGCCCGTCGGGTCCGATGACCGCTTCGATGATGACGACGCCCTGCACGCGCGCCGACTGCGCGATGGGCGGGTAGACGGGCTTCACGTCCCTGGTCTTGGTCGGCTGCTTGATGTTCCCGCCGACGCGCACGGGCGCCGTGGGAGGCGGAGGCGGAGGCGGAGGGGCCTGCGGCAGGCCGCCGACCACGCCACCGACGACGCCGCCGGGCACGCCACCCTCGATGCCGGGCGTGCCGACGCTGCTCGGCACCGCGACTTCGGGTCTGATTTCCTTCGGCGCCTCAACCGGCGCCGCGTTTGGATTGGTCACCGTGGGCAGGACCTTGGGCTGGGCGACCGCGGGGGCCGGCGGCGGGGGGGGCGGCGGCGGGGGGGGCGGCGGGGCCGCCGCGAATGCCAGCATCGACGGAGGCGAGGGCAGCACATCGGTCGCCATCAGCGGAATGATGATGACGGCCGCGAATAAGAAGACGTGCGCCAGCACCGACAACGGCACCGTATACCACTTCTGGGATCCCAGCTTGACCGACGGATTCACAACGTCACCGAACATGTCACGCGGCACGGCTCAGCCTCCTAACCCAGAAACTTGCGTGGCGGCACAAGACCGCGGATTATAGTCATGGCCAAAAACAGGTGTCAACGCAGCTCTGCGACATTTAGACACCGGTTTGACGAATCCGGCCACCCCGTCAGCGCGCCACCTTGATCCGCATCCCGTAGAACGACCGCCAGACGAAAATCATCGACCCAAGCACGAACGCTGCCGACAGCACGTGGCTCGTCCCGGACCCGTAGTCCCGGGTCAGCTGCACCCCCAGTTCCACGGCCAGCAGGCCGAACAGGGTGGTGAACTTGATGATCGGGTTCAGCGCCACTGACGACGTGTCCTTGAACGGATCTCCCACTGTATCCCCAACCACGGTCGCCGCGTGCAGCGGGGTGCCTTTTTGTTTCAGCTCGACTTCCACGATTTTCTTGGCGTTATCCCACGCGCCCCCGGCATTGGCCATGAAAATCGCCTGGAAGAGCCCGAACAGGGCGATCGAAATGAGGTAGCCGATGAAGAAGTACGGCTCCAGGAAGGCAAAACCCAGGGTGGCGAAGAACACCGCGAGGAAGATGTTGAACATCCCTTTCTGCGCGTACAGCGTGCAGATCTCGACGACCTTCTTCGAGTCGGCCACCGAGGCCTTCTCGGCGCTGTCCAGGTTGATGTTCGCCTTGATGAACTCGACCGCGCGATACGCGCCCGTCGTGACCGCCTGGATGGACGCGCCGGTGAACCAGTAGATCATGCAGCCGCCGATGATGAGACCGAGCAGGAACGGCGGGTGCAGGATCGACAGCTTCTGGAGGTTCTCGGTCAGGCCGTGGGTCAGCACCACGATGATCGAGAAGATCATCGTCGTCGCGCCGACCACCGCCGTGCCGATGAGCACCGGCTTCGCCGTCGCCTTGAAGGTGTTCCCCGCGCCGTCGTTCTCCTCGAGGAGGTGCTTGGCGCGCTCGAAGTTGACGTCGAAGCCGTAGTCCCTCTTGAGCTCCGACTTGATGTTCGGCAGCGACTCGATGACCGACAGCTCGAAGACCGACTGGGCGTTGTCGGTGACCGGGCCGTACGAATCGACCGCGATCGTCACGGGACCCATGCCCAGGAACCCGAACGCGACCAGGCCGAATGCGAACACCGCCGGCGCGATCATCAGTGACCCTTCCGGATAGCCGCCGAGGCCGTACGTGCTCACCAGGTAGGCGACGGCCATCAGGCCGGCGATGACGATCCCGAGCCAGTAGGCGCTGAAGTTGCCGGCGACGAGGCCCGACAGGATATTCAGCGACGGGCCCCCTTCGCGCGACGAGGTCACGACTTCCTTCACGTGCGAGGACTCGACCGACGTGAAGATCTTCACGAGCTCCGGAATGATGGCGCCCGCGAGGGTGCCGCAGGTGATGACGGTCGACAGCTTCCACCACAAGGTCGGGTCGCCGGCGATGGTCGGAATGAGCAGGTACGAGGCGACATAGGTGACCGCGACCGAGAGGATCGACGTCAGCCACACGAGGCGCGTCAGCGGCGCCTCGAAGTTCATCGTCTTGACGGTGACGTACTGCGCCTTCGACAGCGCCTCGTTGATCAGGTAGGAGGCGCCGCTCGTGATGACCATCATCACGCGCATCACGAAGATCCAGACGAGGAGCTGGACCTGGACGGTCGGGTCCTTCACGGCGACGATGATGAACGAGATGAGCGCGACGCCGGTGACGCCGTAGGTTTCGAAGCCGTCCGCGCTCGGGCCGACCGAGTCACCGGCGTTGTCCCCGGTGCAGTCCGCGATCACGCCCGGGTTACGCGCGTCGTCCTCCTTGATGTTGAAGACGATCTTCATGAGGTCGGCGCCGATGTCGGCGATCTTGGTGAAGATGCCGCCCGCGATGCGCAGCGCCGCGGCGCCCAGCGACTCGCCGATGGCGAAGCCGATGAAGCAGGCGCCGGCGTAGTCCCCCGGGATGAAGAGGAGGATGCAGAGCATGATGAACAGCTCGACGCTGATGAGCAGCATCCCGATGCTCATGCCCGCCTGCAGCGGGATCGCGTAAATCGGGTACGGGAGGCCTCTCAGGCCTGCGAACGCGGCGCGGGAGTTGGCGAACGTATTCACCCGGATCCCGAACCAGGCGACGCCGTAGCTGCCGCCGATGCCGATGAGGCTGAAGGCCAGGATGATGGCGACCTTCATCGGGCTGAAGTGCTGCAGCACGCCGAAGTAGAAGACCATGATCACGCCGATAAAGAGCTCGAGGAGCAGGATGAACTTGCCCTGCGTGATCAGGTAGGTCTTGCACGTCTCGTAAATCAGCTCCGAGACCTCGAGCATCGAGCCGTGGACCGGCATGTTCTTCAGCCGGTAGAAGATCACCATGCCGAACGCCAGTCCGAAGAGGCACACGACGAGCCCTCCCATCAGCAGCGTCCGGCCGTTGATGCCCTGGAAGGTCTCCGTGCCGAGATCGGGCAGGACGAGATTCGCCTCACCGCCGGCGCGTTCCGGGACGGGCGCCTGCGCGGCGGTCTCCGGCGCCGGCGGCTGGGCCTGCGCGAGCACGGGAAACCCCAGCGGCAGCAGCAGCGCCGCGAGGAAGACGAGGGTTCGGAACTTTGCGATCATTGCCGTCCTTTACGTGTAGTCAAAACACCGGATTATACCCGGAAGTCCCCCACGCGGTCGTCGCCACGGCGGGCGCGGATGCGCCCCGCCAGAGCCATTCCCCCCGTCAGGAAGATGCGGATGCCCTGCTCGACCGTGATGTCAGGGTATACCGCGCGGTCCCGCGGGCAGATGACGATATCGCCAAGATAAAGGTGATTGGTCGGCACGTACACGGCGACCAGCGGCTCCGGACCCTGGCCGCGGTCGATCGTGAACTCGCGCGTGAGGAACCCGAGGACCAACCCTCTGGCGGAGTCCTCGATGAGGACCACGCGCTTGAAACCGTACTCGTTGTCGGGGGAGAACGCGACGACCAGCTGCTTGACGGGGGCGTAGACGCTGCGGAAGAGCGGCACGTGGAGCAGCAGCCACTCCGCGCGCTGGAGCAGGCGCTTGCCCACCACGTTGGTCGCAATCGCGCCGACGAGCACGATGGCGGCCGCGGTGGTCGCGAGCCCCAGGCCCGGCAGCGGCTCGGTCCCGAACGACTTGAGGTAGAAGGGACGGACGAAGCCGTCGATGAGCCGGAACAGCCAGAGCACCGCCGCCACCGAGATG
>JANOJK010000436.1:0-7268 GCA_031408165.1 Acidobacteriota bacterium
CCGTCGCGCAGCGGGCCGCGCGATTCCGGCCAGTCGCCGAGCGCCACGCGGCGGCCTTGCGCGCCCTCAACCGGCCTGCCGGCCGCAGCGCCGGATGGCTTTGGCGCCTGTGCGGAAGTGGACAGTCCGAGCGCCACTACGAGGGGCGCGAGCACGATCAGTCGTTTGAGCATGTTCTGCACTCTTTACGCCATCTTACCGCAGCGTGTTTCCCGTCCGGCCCGAACGGAGACCTTCCTCAGAATCTGGAGCTGCCGAGCGCACCATGGCTGCAGGTTCCCCCGTCATGCGGAAGGGCACCCCGTCAGATCCGTAGCTGCCGCCCTCAGGCGGAAGGCCCCCCGACTGAAGCTGTAGCCTCCGTCTTCAGATGGAAGGGACGAACCCGGGGACGGGCGAGTGAGCGCACGAGCCGTCGCTGTCGTATGTCCGTTGCATAATGATGCGCATGAACCCATCCGTCCTTTCGCGCCTCGCGGTCGTCTTGAGCACCGTGGTCACCCCGTCCGTTGTGCTCGCGCAGGCGCAGACGCCCCCGCTGATCACCCTGCCGCCCGTCACCGTGACGGCGCAGAAGGAACCCGCCGACCCCCAGAATCTGCCCGTCAGCGTCTCGCTCGTCCCGCTCGAGGCGCTCTGGAACGGCGGCATGACCACGATCGGCGACGCCTCGATGTACGCCCCGAACACGTATTTCACCGACTTCACCGCGCGCAAGCTGAGCAATCCGCGGTTCCGCGGCATCGGGTCGAGCCCCGCGAACCCGGCCGTCACGACCAACGTGGACGGCGTCCCGCAGCTCAACACGAATTCCTCGAGCATCGAGTTTCTCGACGTCAGCCAGGTCGAGTTCGTCCGTGGACCGCAGAGCGCGCTGTTCGGACGGAACACGCTCGGCGGGCTGGTGAACATCAGCAGCACCCGCCCGTCCTTGACGAAGTGGACCGGCTCCGCCCTCGTCCCGTTCGGCAACTTCAGCGCCGTGGACGTCCGCGCGAACGTCTCCGGCCCGATCGGGAAGAAGGCGGCGATCGGCCTGGCTATCGGCCGCGCGCGGCGCGACGGCTTCACGACCAACGACATCACCGGCAGCGACGTCGACTCCCGCGACGCGACGTTCGGCAAGGCGCAGCTCCTGCTCACGCCGGCCGCGAACTGGGAGGCGCGCGTGATCTACACCGGCGAGCGCGCCCGCGACGGCGATTACGCGCTGAACGACCTGGCGTCACTGCGCGCGCGCCCGTTCCACACGTCGCGCGACGTCGAGGGGCACACCGATCGCGACGTCAATGCGGCGACGATCGTCGCCCGGCACGCCGGTCGGAAGCTGACCTTCACGACCACGACCGGGATCGTCCGCTGGAAGACCGACGACCTGACCGACCTGGATTATTCGCCGCTGCCGCTCCTCACGCGCACCAACGCCGAGAAGGCCCTGCAGGTCACGCAGGAGGTCCGGGTCGCGTCGGCGCCCGCCGGCACGGTTGCGCTCGGGACGACCGCGTCGCTCAAGTGGCAGGCGGGCGTGTTCCTGTTCACGCAGGACTACGACCAGTCGGCGGTGAACAACTTCGCGCCGTTCGTGCTCTCGCCGTTCGTTCCGTTTCCCGTCGCGCAGCATTCGCCCGACGCGGCGCTCGACGACACCGGCGTCGGCGTCTACGGCAACGGCACGATCGCGTTCAACGACAAGGCCGACCTGACGCTCGGCGCGCGGTTCGACCGTGAGAACCGCAAAGCGGACCTGAGCACGTTCTTCATCTCCCCCGTGCTGATCGCCCTGCCGGTGATCGTCAACGAGGAGAAGTCGTTCTCGAACGTCTCCCCGCAGGCCGCGTTCTCCTACCGCCTGCGGCCCGACGCGATGGCCTACGTCTCGGTGACGGGCGGGTTCAAGGCCGGCGGCTTCAATCCCGCGTCCCCCGCGGGGCTGGAGGCGTACGACGAGGAGCAGACGTGGAACGTCGAGGGCGGTCTCAAGAGCGCGTGGGCCGGCCGGCGCGTGACGGCAAACCTCTCGGTGTTCTCGATTGACTGGCAGGATCTGCAGCTGAACCTGCCCAATCCCCAGGTGCCGGGGCAGTTCTACATTTCGAACGTCGGCAAGGCGCGCAGCAGCGGACTCGAGGTCGAGCTGAACGGCCGGGCGCGTGAGGGGGTCAACCTGTTCGCCAGCGCCGGCTACACCCGTGCGCGGTTCGGCGCGGGCTCGACGTCGAGCGGCGCCGATGTGTCGGGCAAGCGGATCCCGAATACGCCGGATTACACCGCCACCATCGGCACGCAGCTCTCGCATGCGCTCGCACCCGGCATCCGGCTCTACGGCCACGCGGAGGCGGTGCTCTATGGCGCCTTCAGGTACGACGATGCGAACGTGGAGGGGCAGGACGCGTACTCGCTGGCCAACTTCCGCGCCGGCGTACGCGGCCGCCTGGTGTTCGCGGAAGCGTGGGTACGAAACGCGTTCGACACGAAGTACATCCCGGTGGCCTTCGCCTACGGGCAGCTCGCGCCGTCGGGGTTCGTCGGCGAGAGCGGCCGTCCGCGCACGTTCGGAATTACGGCTGGAGTCACGTTCTAAGTCCCGGAAACTTGAACAGGAGCGACAGGAGACCAGGAGCAAAGCCGTGTTTCTCCCGATCTCCTGGTTCTCCTGCGAATCCATCAGAGGGAAACCGGATATGAAGATCTCGCGTTTCGCGCTCGCGGCGGCGTTGGCGGTGGCGGCGGTCGAGTCGATCGGGGCGGCCGACTGGCCGCAGTGGCAGGGGCCCGATCGCACCGGCCTCTCGAAGGAGACGGGCCTCCTGAAGGACTGGCCGGCGAACGGACCCGCGGCCGTCTGGTCGGCCGGCGGGTTCGGGAACGGCTACGGGTCAACCGCGGTCGCGGGCGAGCGGATCTTCGTCCAGGGCACGCGCGGCGGCAGCAGCGTGATCGTCGCGCTCAATCGCGCCGACGGGAAGGAACTGTGGTCGAAGGCGCTGGGGCCGGCCGGCGAGGACAACCGGGGTCCCGGACCCCGCGGTACGCCTACGGTGGACGGCGACCGCGTGTACGCCCTGACCGAGAACGGCGATCTCGCGTGCGTCAAGACCGACGGCGCGGCCGTGTGGCAGCGCAACATCCTCAAGGACTTCGGCGGGCGCCAGCTCCAGTGGCTGATCAGTGAATCACCGCTCGTCGACGGCGCCCACGTCATCGTGTCCCCCGGCGGCGCTGGCGCCGGGATGGTCAAGCTGGACAAGCTGACGGGGAAGACGGTCTGGACGAGCAAGGATCTGAGCGACCCTGCGGGGTACTCCTCGCCGATTGTGGCCGACGTGCGGGGCGTGCGCACCTACCTGACGTTCACGGCCGGCGCCGGTGTCGGCGTCCGCGCCTCGGACGGCAAGCTGATGTTCCGGTATACCAACGCCGCGAACCGCACCGCCAACATCACGACGCCGATCTTCTCCGACAACAAGGTGTTCTTCACGTCTGCGTACGACACCGGCGGGGGGCTCGTCGATCTCTCCGTCCAGAACGGAGAGGTCCAGGCCAAGGAAATCTACTTCACGCGCAACATGAAGAATCACCATGGCGGCGTGGTGCTCGTGAACGGTTACCTGTACGGGTTCAACGACTCGATCCTGACCTGCCTGGAGTTCGCGACCGGCCAGCAGATGTGGCGCGACCGCAGCGTGGGCAAGGGCGCGGTCACCTTCGCCGACGGCCACCTCTATATCCAGGGGGAGAACAACGTCATCGGCCTCGCCGAGGCGTCACCCCAGGGGTACAAGGAGAAGGGCCGCTTCCAGATTGCCGACAAAGGCCTCCCGAGCTGGGCGCACCCCGTCGTCAGCGGCGGCCGCTTGTACGTGCGCAACCAGGATTCGCTGATGGCCTACGACATCAAGGCCAAGTAGTGGGTTTGCGCTATTGCGCGGCCGGTGCCGCGACAGTAGAGTTCGCCGTCGTGTCCAGCCCACATTTTCGCCTGCCGCTGCTGCTCGTCTTCGTCATGGCCCTCGCCGCGCCTGTCGCGGCCCAACCGCCCGGCGCCTCGGCGGCGCTGCGCGGTCGAGTCCTCGACCCGCAACAGCGCGGTGTCCCCGCGCGCGTGCGGGTTGTCCACGCGCACACCGGACTCACACGCGAAACCCGCGCCGACGCGGCGGGCAATTTCGCGCTCCAGAACATCGCGCCCGGCGACGTGGACCTCATCGTCTCCGCACAGGGATTCGCCGACAGCCGGGTGGAGGGGATTCACCTCGAGGTCGGCCAGTCGGCCGAGGTCGCGATCGATCTCCATCTGTCGGCGGTGCGGGAGCAGGTCACGGTCGCGGGCGACGCCGGCACCGTGAATGTGCTCAGCTCGGTCGTCGGCTCCGTGGTGTCCGCGCGCGCGATCGAGTCGCTGCCGCTCAACGGCCGCAACTTCCTCGAGCTGGCGTTCCTGACGCCCGGCAGCGCGCCGGCGCCGAATTTCGATCCGACGAAGGCGCAGTCGGTGATCGTGTCGTCGTCAGGCCAGGCCGGCCGCGGCGGCAACATCACCATCGACGGCATGGACAACAACGACGACGTCGTGGGGGGACCGCTGCAGAACATTTCGCAGGACGCCGTGCAGGAGTTTCAGGTCGCGACGAGCCGCTTCTCCGCCGAGCTCGGCCGGTCTGCCTCCTCGGTGATCAATGTGGTCACGAAATCCGGCGGCGACCTCGTGCACGGGTCGGCCGCCCTGTACCTGCGCGACCAGGCGTGGCAGGCGCTCCCCGCGACGCTCGACCAGGGCCTCGCGGGCCATCCTCCGTTCAATCGTCAACAGATCCCTCTCACCCTCGGCGGACCGCTGCGGCGGGGCCAGCTGTTCGGCTTTGGCTCGGTTGAAGTGCGCAACCAGCGCGGCGGCACACTCGTGGCGGTTCGCGACCCGGTCGCGCAGACGATCGGCAGGACGTTCGTGGCCGCGCCGCTCGACGATCTGCTGGGCACGTTCAGGCTCGACTGGCGCGCCGGCACGAACGACGGGGTGATGGTCCGGTACTCGGGCCAGCGCGAGAACGACACCGCGAGCAGTGCGCTCGACCGCGCCATCGGCACCGCGTCGCAGCAGCAGCAGTCGCGCAACCGCCTGCACTCGTCGATGTTCTCGTGGAACCGCATCCTCTCGTCGCGCGCGGTCAATGTCGTCGGCGTGAGCTTCAGCCGCTTCGATAACGGGATCACGCCGGTCTCGCCAGGCGTGCAGCTCACCTTCCCCAGCCTGCTGGACGGCTCCTCGTTCCGCGTGCCGCAAGGCACGACACAGACGCGCTGGCAGTTCTCCGACGCGCTGTCGGTAGTGCGCGGCACGCATCAGTGGAAGTTCGGCGGTGAGGCGCAGCGCGTCGGCGGACGGTTCGACCTTGGCGTGTTCCGCGACGGACGGATTGAATTCGTCGAGGATTTCCCGTCCTTCGACCACAACGGCGACGGCAGGGTCAACGACGACGATCTGCTGTTCTCCGTCACGCTCCGGAGCGGCAAGCCCGACCAGGACCTCGTGATCGCCGACGCCAACAACGTGCACCTCGCGGGCTACGCGCAGGACGACTGGCGGCTCCACCCGCGGCTGTCGTTGAACCTCGGCATCCGCTACGAAGTCGATACCGACGTCAACAACATCAGCCGCGTCGACCAGCTCAACCCGATCGTGCTGCCCTTCGTCACGGGTCCGCGCCGTCGCGATCTGAACAACGTCGCGCCGCGCGTGGGCTTCAACTGGTCCACGCCGGGCGCCCGCTTCAGCGTGCGCGGAGGCTACGGCATCTATTACGACCGCGTGACTCTCCAGATCGAGTCGCTCGAGCGCGGGCTCGACGGACGGGCGCTGCCGATCGAGGTCCGCGCCGGCAACGTCTTCTTCCTGGATCCGGCGAGCGGGAGGTTCCCGCCGTTCGCCCCGACGGTGTCGAACCCGTTCACCGGGTTCATTCTCCCGGGTGCCGGCGCATCGGGGATCAATATCATCGACGCCAATCTGCAGAGCCCGAAGGTGCAGCAGGCGTCGATCGGGTTCGAGCGCCAACTCGGCGCGCGGCAGGTGCTGCGCGTGGATGTCGTGCACCACCGCGGCACCGACTTCATCATCGGCCATACCGTCGGGACGGTGTTCAACCCGGTCGTCGGCGGCCCGGATCGCGTGGTCAACCTGGAGTCGAGCGCGAAGACGAATTACGACGGGCTGCTCGTGGACTTCGAGCGCCGCTACAGCGGCCGTCTCGGGTTCCGGGCCGCCTACACGTTGTCGAAGGCGATGAACTACGCCAACGACGATCAGATTCCGTTCGGCAACGGTCCGGTGGATCCCGACGACCTTGCCGCCGAGTACGGCCCCGCGCCCAACGACCAGCGGCATCGCCTCTCGCTCTCGGGTAGCGCCGGCCTCGGGCGCGGCTTTCAGCTGGCCGGGCTCTGGAGGCTGGCCTCGGGCGTGCCGATGGATATCCTGATGCCCGACGCGCAAAGCCGCATCCCCGTCCTGGCGCGGAACGCCGGCGGACGTCAATTCACATCCGCGAGCGAGTTGAACAGCTATCTCAGCGCCCTGAACGCGGCGGGCGGGATCGACGGGAAGCCCCTGCCGCTCGTCTCGAACGGCGCGCGGTTCAACGATTCGTTCAGCTCCGTCGACCTGCGCCTGTCGCGGACGTTTGCGTTCGGTCGGACGCGCGTCGAGGCGATGGCCGAGGTGTTCAACACGTTCAACACGACGAACATTCTCGGCGTGTCGACGGTCAACTACGCGGGCTTCTCGAATGTGCTGGTGCGTGACTCGAACGATCCGGCCAATCCGGGCTACCTGAGATCGTCGAAGTTCGGCACACCCGTGAGCACGGCAGGCGGCGTCTTCGGGTCCGGCGGCCCGCGCGCCCTGCAACTTGGGGCGCGCGTGACGTTCTGATGCCGACGTCAGGCGAGGCGGCCGCTCCCGACCGCGAGCTCGGACTCTGCTCGGCGACCGCCCTGGCCGGTCGCACCTGGCGACGCTTTCGACACGGGGTGTATCCACGCGAGCGCCGCCGGGAAGAGGCCGTCGAGCCGGCCGCCGCACGACGAGGTACTGCGACAGACGTGTGGCCAGCGCTGCCGTCGCGTGGCCTACAATGACCGCCATGGTGCGACGTCCCGTCGATCGACTGGTCGATCTGCTCGACCCACGGCTGAACCGGTTTCACAACGTCGAGGAGGACGAGGCCCGCCGCCGGGTGCTCGGCGGCGATCCGGCGGCCGTCCGCGCCATC